>NZ_JHWE01000009.1 GCF_000622205.1 Mycoplasma leonicaptivi ATCC 49890 | reverse complement strand
AAAACCAGATTTTAAGTAATAAAACCTGGTTTTAAATCCTATTTTGTATATTTAAAAGTATTATTTACTTTTGTTAATTTTAAAGCATTAATTAAGGTTTGATTATATGTTAAGTTAATTCTGATATTATCATCGATATTTTCTTTTGATTCTATTAAAACTTCATTTTGTTTTGGATCTTCATTTGTATTAAAAATATGAATATTAAGGTTTTGTGAAATTCTTGATAATTTAATAGTATTTTTTGGTGGCACTTGTAAAATACCATTACCTAAAATTTCATTAAATGTTAAATTAAATGTATCTTCATAATCACTTTCAAAATTATTAACTTCTAATTTTGATTTTGAATCCATTTCAAGATTACTATTTTCACCAAGTCCTTTAAAATATGGATAATTAGATGATAATCTTAAAACAACATTTTCAAGGATTAGGTGCTTAACACCTGAAGGTATTATGAAATTAGAAAAGGACATAGGTTCACTATTTTTAGAATACAATTTTATAGTTATTTGCTTATTATCTGCACCTGTTATGTTTTTAACTTTTGATGAATTGCTTTCAAAATGAACTAAACCATTATATTGACCTAAATTAACAGTTTCAAAAACCTCTGTATGTGGATTAGATATTAGAATTTTTAAAGTATTTTGTGAATTATTTAAATTAGTATTAATAGACTTAAATTTAGTTTGATTATTATCTCCTAATACAATTAATTCTGGTTTATTACCTACAATACTATTATTAAATGAATCAAAATAAATATTTGGTCTTTCATTTGCTTGATTGTTTGAAAGTAATGTACTTACATTGTTTAATGTTAAAGAATTACCTGATAAGTAAATATTTGAATTTCCATTTTCAGCTGTAAATGTTAAAGAAGCATTTTTAAAAATTAAATCTTTTGTTAAAACAAGATTATTTCCTCTTATATTAAAGGTATGACCATTACCATCAATTGTAATTTTTTTATTAAATATATATGAATTATTATGTGAATCTGTTTGAAGTACAATAGAATTTTTTAGTTTTACAATATCACCATCACTAGAATTATTTATAGCTTCTTGAATGTTTTTATATGGATTATTTTCTGTACCATTTCCACCATAAGATTTTCCAGCTATATTTTCAACATAAATTATTCTATTATTTTGTGATAAAACAGGTTCTTGCTTTTTATCATTGTTATCAACAGTGTTATCTACTGGTTGATCAGAATTTATAGTGGTATCTGTATTAGAATTATTATCTTGTGGATTTTGTGAAGCAATTTGGTTATTTGTTGAATTGTTTGAGCTATTACTATTAGAATTTGTAAAATTCTCACCAGAATCACTATTAGGTTGATTTGATGGTTGAGTATTATTTTGTTCATTTTCTTTTACATTTGTTTCTTTGGGTATAGAAGTACTGTGTTGATTATTTGATGCTGTTTGATCATTTAAATTTTGATTATTTTTATTACTTGGGTTATTTGTTTCTTGTGAATTAATTTTTATAACTAAAAAATCACCTTTTTTAACTAAATCATCAATATGTTGAATTGAAACATTTTCATTTTTTAAATTAGTGATAAAACCTAATTTAATTTGTTTATTATCATTTGTTACATCTAATTTTGTAAATCGATGATTTAATTCAACAACTTTATTATTTACCAAATATTGAATGTTTCATTTTTTAATATCATTTTGTTGTAAGACCACATTTTCTGAAAAGTTATTTTCTTTATCTTCGATTTTTAAAACTATGTTTTGAGAATCTAAAACATCATTTAAATTATATGTTTTCTTAATTTGATCTTTATTCTCAATAATTAATTTTAATTGATCATATTTATATAGTATTTTTGTACTAAAAATTTTGTTATTTTCATTTTTAATAAAAACTAAATTGTATCTATAATCACTTGATAAAGTTAAATTTACAAAAACATTATCTTTTGAGATTTTCTCTATAATTACTAAATCATTTTTTGTTTTAATATTAAAATTTTTGTCTAATATTTTTAATTTAATACTTTCTGTTTGATTACCTAAAATAATTGATTTACCTTTTGTAAGTTCAATATTTGGGTTATTTTGTAACGAATTAAAATAAATGTTGTCTGACAAATCATTATTAATTTTTAAAATTGAATTATTTTCAAATATTAAATTAGAACTCTTAAAAAAATTATTATTTTCATTATTAAAATTTAATTCAATATTTTTTTCAATTAAAAAATTTGTATCAATAAATTTTATATTTTTCGGTAGTTCTGAATTTTTTGTATTTAATAATTTTATAGTTTTATTATTTCCGTTTACAGTAATATTTTTATTTTTATATTTTTCCAATATCGAAATATCTAAAATTGTATTTTTAGAAATATTAATAATTTCTATTTTATCATTTGAATCCGCTAATTCAAAAGATTTTAACAAAGAAGTAAATTCATTATTATTAGTATTTGTATTATCTTCATTAACATAATGTATTTTGTTTGTTTTTGGATTTATTGTTGTACAGCTTGTAGAAATCAAAGCTGATGAAAAACTTAAAAAACTAAGTTTTCATAATATATTTATTTTATTTATTTTTCTTTTCATATTTTTCCTTAATTTATTTGTAAAATAATATCATATTTTATATAAAAAATTATTTATTAAATTATTAATTTATTTGAATTAAAACCCTAAAATATAGATAAAAAAAATATTTTTGATATATAAAAATTTTAGTTTTTTATATAATTAAAAAATATGAAAAATAAGTTGCTTTTAATTCAAATTTTATGTGTTAAACATATATTTGCAAACTTTACTGAAAACCACTATCCGACTAAGGGTTTTTGTGTTGAACAATACAGTGAAAATTTATTTGATACTGTCTCCATTTAATTTTTGTACTACATTAAAAAGAAAGGAGAAAAATGACAAAAGTACAAAAAAATAAACATATTATAGAATTAGAAAATGTTGTTAAGAATTTTGATAATAAAATGGTTCTTAATAATATTAATTTAAAAATTAACCGTGGTGAATTTGTCACTCTACTTGGTCCTTCTGGTTCAGGAAAAACAACAATTTTAAGATTAATCGGTGGTTTTGAATGAGCAACAAGAGGTGAAATTAAATTTAATGGTTCAGATATTAAAGATCTTTCACCGCACAAAAGAAATGTTTCAACTATTTTTCAAGACTATGCTTTATTCCCACACTTAAATGTTGAAGGAAATATTTTATATGGACTTAAATTAAAAAGAGTACCAAAAGAAGAAATTAATCAAAAACACATTTTAAAACTTGAGCAAAAAGTTTTAAAATGACACCAAAAAGCAGAATCTGCTAAAAATAAATTAGATAAAATCCAAGAACAATATACAAAGGAACTAGAATCTTTAAAACCTGGTACATACCAATATAACAAAAGACAAAATTGACTAGATGATTCTGATTTTAAATATTCATATTGAGAAAACTATGTTGATTTAAAAAAGCAAAATTATGAAAACTTTTATTTCAAACGTAAAATGACAAAACAAGAATTAAAAGATAAAATAGATAGAATTATTGAAATTGTAGGTTTAAAAGGTAATGAAACTAAAGCGATTACTGAATTATCTGGTGGTATGAAACAAAGAGTGGCACTAGCTCGTAGTTTAGTTATTGAACCCGAAATTTTACTTTTAGATGAACCATTAAGTGCTCTTGATGCAAAAATACGTCAAAAAATGCAAATCCTTTTAAGATCAGTACAACAAGAACTTGGTTTAACTTTCATTTTTGTTACACATGATCAAAACGAAGCACTTGAATTATCTGATAAAATTGCTGTTATGCGTGGTGGTGTAATAGAACAATATGACACCCCTAAAAATATATATGACTACCCAGTAAATATTTGAGTAGCAAGATTTATCGGTGAATCAAATATTTTTAATGCTAAATTTTTAAATTCTGAAAAAGTTAAATTACTTGGTAAAGAATTTAAAACAGTTCATTCACTTGAAGAATTTCAAGCAAATGAAGAAGTTGATGTTTTAATAAGACCAGAAGATATTGATATAACAAACAATCCTTCAACCACTGATGGAAAAATTATTGGTTTTGTTAAAGAAAAATCATACCGTGGAAGTTATTACTATTTAACAATTGAAACAGAAGATGAAAGTATCTTATATGTAGAAACAGCTAAAAAGTTTGAAATAGATGAAAAAGTATTTTTAAGTTGAACAATCGATTCAATTCACTTAATGAAAAAAGATCCAAAATGAGACTATTTTAAAAATGAATTCCAAAATTAAATCTCTTTTAACCTTTGATAAAAGAAGTTATTTATTTTTACCATATTTAATCCTAGCGATCTTTTTTATACTTTTACCCATTATCTTAATTTTTATTAGTGCCTTAAGCATTGAAAACTTTGATCCCTGATTTTTAGTTAAAAATGCTAATGTTTGAAATATTATAGCAAGATCATTATTTGTTGGAGTATGCTCTGCAATAATTTGTTTATTAATCGGATTTCCATATGCCTATTTTGTTTCTATTTCAAAATCAAAAATGTTTAAAACTTTTGCTTTAAGTTTAATCATTAGTCCTCTTGCAATTTTCACAATAGCAAGAATTTACGCTATTAAAGGTGTTGCACTTTGATTATTTTCAAGTGATCCTAAAAAACTTAATAATGAATTTTTTATTATCTTTGGTTTAATTTATTTAAACATCCCTTTAATGATAATGCCACTTTATTCAGTTTTTAAAGATATGCCAAAAAATATAATAGAAGCTTCACATGATTTAGGATATAATCATTTGCAAACAATTTTTAAAGTTGTTATACCTTATGGTACAAAGGCAATTTTAAGTGGTTTAGGTTTAATTTTCTTATCAAGCGCAACAACTTTTATTGTAAGTTCTAAATTATTACCTGATGGTTCACAAACACAATTAATTGGTGATGTACTTAACTCAAAGATAAATCCTGGTAATAAATATGATTTAAGTACCGGATCAACATTAGTAATTGTTGTTTCAGGTATATTTATTGGTATATATTCATTAATAATTATATTACCTAAAATTCTATTTAAATTCAAGAAAGGATATCACTATGAATAAGTTTTATACCTTCTTGAAAAAAAGTTATATTTATATAATTTTAACATTTGTTTATATACCACTTATTTTTGGTGTTGTATTTAGTTTTAATGCACCTACACCAAAAGGAGAGTTTAACCCTACTTGAACACAAGCAACTACAAATAACTGAAAAACTTTATTTAGTAATGGTCGTGATTTAAGTTTAGTAAACACACTACTTGTTGCTATTGTCGTAAGTTTTTTAGTCGTTTCATTAAGTTTGATAACTGTTTATACATTATATAGACAAAAAAATAAATCATTAAGAACAATAACAACAGCGACTTCTAATATTCCACTAATTAATCCGGATAACATTACAGCAATTGGTCTTGTACTTGTTTTTGGATTGTTATTTGGTTTAGTAAATGTTGATGAAGAAGGATTTATTAGAGTAATTGTTGGACATACAATTATGACTTTACCCTATGGTATTTCATTAATGTTACCAAGAAGCGATAAGTTTAATAACAACTTATTTGAAGCTTCACAGGATTTAGGATATTCTAAAATAAAATCTTGATTTAAAACATATTTAATCCATATGATTCCAGCAATCATAATGGTTTCAATTGTAAGTATTGTGTTTAGTTTTGATGATTTTATTATCACTAGAACTGTATCAAATACAAGTACTTTAGCTACAAAACTTTATGAAGGTGCTTTTGCCCCATGAGCACTTGTTTTAGGTTCAATAATTTTATTTATTGTAATCTTTGGAAATATTATTTATGCTATTTATAAATCTAAAAGAGGTAATTAGTAAAATTGAAACTTTTTAAAAGAATTAAATTTTATTTAATCTCAATAATTGGGGCAATTTTTGGAACAACATTGATTGTTTCTTTATTAAGTTATAAAACACAAAATAATTTCAAACCCAGTTTTTTTAATTACAAATCTTATATGTCAACACAAAACATTAATGTTTTAAGAAATGTTTTTGATTACAAAGAATTTGATTCTATTAGTGAATTTTCTAATTCATTAATAAATAATAAAGCTGCAGCTGGTATTGGATCTGATTTTTTAGCAGTTGAATTAATAAATAAAAACTTAATCGATAAAATAAACTATTCTGTTCTTTTTAATAATAAAGATCTTGAACCAATGCTTGGATATGATAAACTTAAAAGTGAATATGATTTGTTAATCAAAAATCATAAACAAGTTCCACAAGAATTAGAAGAACAATTCAAAAAGGCTACACAAGCTAGATTGCTTGCTAAAAATTATTTAAAATTAGTTTTAAGAAAAGAAATTTTTGACCATCTTACAGAATATAAACTTAAAAATGGTAGTGAACTTTGAGAATACTTTTTCCCTTATTTTTCACAAGATATGGTAGTTTCTTACAATATTAAAAAAGTTAAAATTCCTCAAAAAAATAAAAATGAGGATGGATCAATTAATTTGGAACTTTACAAAGATTCTTTTAAATCAAATGACCCTGAAAAAAGTGTTATAAGTGATACAAAAGCACTTGTTAATATTATGAAAATTCTTTCTCAAAATAACTATAACAACTGAGTTATAACAGATGCAATTAGAGATAATATGTTATATGGTTCAAGTTATTGACCATTACCAAACGGAAGAACTGAAACAAAATTTACAGGTTTTATCGAAGATTTACCAAATAATATTGATGAACCTTATAAATTAATGATTGATTCATTCACTTCATTAATTAAAGATGGTACTGGTTTTGATATAAAAGATAATAAACATATTTCATTTATTGGTGATGGTTTAGAAATAGTTAACAATATTATAAATCCAACAAGGCCTGATGTTAATGTTGCAATTATGTATAATGGTGATGCGATAGATGCTTATTATGGATCAGATAATTTTCCTGATGTAGTAGAAGACGGAGAAATTAGATCTATAAAACCTAAACATAATTTACTACTTGTTGATGGTTTTGTTATTGCTAAATCATTATCTGATGAATCAAAAAATGAATATACACAAATAATAAGTGAGTCTTTTTTATCACAAGCACAAAAAGATCATCAAATTTATAAAAATTTAGTTAATGAGAAAAAAATACAACCAATTGTATTTAATTCATCAGATTTAGAAATTTATAAAATACAAGAATATATAAGAGAATATCAAATTAATAAACTTTTTAATGAATTTAAAAATCAAGAACTTTTAGATTTAGATATAAATCAAGAAGATAAGGAAATATTAATTAAAAAATACTCAAATATAATTAATTTAACAGATTTAAAAAATAAAAAATATCTTGATTTACTAAACAATAACAGATTACAATTTAATAGTGGTCAAGAGGTTGATTTAGAATCAAGAATTAGTATTTATCAAGAAATTATAAAAAATACTCTAAATGATAATTATCAAGATTATATAAATAAAGTTCTAACTATTTTAAAAGATCAAAATGCAGATATTGTTTTTGAAATTAATAAATTAAATTCTAATAATGATTACAAATTATTTAATTATTACTTGACACAAGATGTAAAAAATAATAAACATTCTATTTCTAACTATTTTGAAAAAGATAATTTAGATCAAAATAAAGAGCAATTAATTAATTATTTATCAAGAAAAATTGTTTATATTGATTTAAGTAGTGATTATATTTTAGATAATTACTTATCACTAAATAATTTTGATTTTATAAATTATGTTCCGACAACTGATTTTGACTATGAAATTGTTTTAAGAAATTATTTTATGGATTCAAATGAAGGGTATGATAAAAATACTGTTGAAATGTATGAAATTTTAAACAATGAAAATGTTATTCATAAAAGTATTCAACCTGTTTCAGATGAACTTTTAAGTAAAATTACAACTTATTATTTTAATAAAACAAAATCTTAAAGAAAAACAACAAAATTTAAATTTTGTTGTTTTTGTTATTTGAAAAGGTATCAAAAATAAGTTTTGCTATTTTAAGTGAAACAACTTTTTCTAATTCTTCAATGGTAGCATTTTTAATATTTTCAAAGGTCTGAAAATAATCAAGTAATTTTTGTTCGGTTTTTTGACCTATACCTTTTATATTTAAAAAAGATGTTAAAAATAGTTTATTTTCTTGTTTTTTTTGAAAATATGTTTTAGCAACATTATCAACCTTAACTTGCATATTTGCTAATAAGTTAAATGATTCTTTTGACAATTCAATTACATTATTAAATTCATCTATAACATATTTAGTTTTGTGTTTATTATCTTTAACTAAACCAATGACCGGATTAATAAAATTAAAATTTTTTAGCGATTCCTTAACTTCTTTAATTTGCATATGTCAACCATCTGCAATAAATAATTCATTTTCTTGCACACCATTATATTTTATATAATGCAATACATTGTAATACATATAATAAATGTCTGCATTCACTGAATAATTAATTAAATACTTTTCTAATGAATATTTATTTTTAGAAACCTTATTACTGTATTTATAAATTGTATAATATGAACCCACACCTTTTTGGTTAGATTCAAACGAATTATCAAAAATTGTAATTTTTGATAATTGTGTTTTATTTAATTTTTGCTCTAGTTCAGTAAATAAATTAATTCTTGTTTTATTATCTTTTAAAAACTTTTCTTTTGTTTCTATAAGATTAACTTTTATATTGTTTTGAATTTTTTTAAAAGTACCTATTTTAGGGTATAAAATTAAATTTTGTATTTTCGTATTTAAATTTAATTCTAAATTATTTATTTCATTATTTAAAACAATATTAATAGGAATTTCATTGTTGTTATAATACTTATTAAGAAAATTTTCAATAAACTCTTCTAATAAACCATCAAAGAAAAAATATAAATTATTAAATTCAGAAGTTGCCCCAAAACGATATTTTCGGTATGACACAAAGTAAGCATTCTTTTCTTGATCAAATTCAAAAAAATCAATACTTTGGTATCTTTTAAGTTCACTTACTTGTGGTATTTTACAATTTTGAAGAAACTCTTGTGCTAATTTATATTTTTGTGCAAGATTAAAGTCAAAAAGATTGCAAAACTTTTCTTCTTCAAGATATAACTTTTTTTTAAAAAAATTATTTTTATTTTTAAATGCTAAAATTATATTCTGAAAAATATTTCTAATTTCATTATCAGAAAGGTTTCAAAGTGGTAAGCCTTCTTTATACAAAAAAATACTTTTGACACAATCAATAAAAGCGTAATGATGATCATCTTTAAATAATGGACCAAAAAAATATTCATTTTCTTTATTAATCTTTTTTGGCAATCTTTCTACTTTCTTAAAATCAATAATATTTTTATTTATAAAGATTTTAATATATGGATTTCCCCCGCTATATATTAAATCTATATTATATTTTGGCTGATATTGCCTAATTAAATTTTCTTCTAATAAGAAAGCATCTTTTTCATTTTCTGTATAAAAAACTTCAAAACTATCAATATCCAACATCATTGTATTAGTTTTATATGAGTTAATACTTCCTTTAAAATATTGTTTCATACGTTTTTTTAGTTTTTTAGCTTTACCAATATATATTATTTTCTTATCTTTATCTTTTCATAAATAAACACCTGGTTTATCTTTGATTTCATTTTCAATTTGATTAAATAAAATATCTTTTTTCATTTTCCCTCTATGCAAAAGGTATTGCAAATAAAAATAAAGAAATTGCAATATTAATAATAATTATAATAAATAATGAAAATTTTTTTCTTGCTAAAAAATAAGATATAACAATACCTACTGGTACATAAATTTTTAATAATATATTTCTATAACCTATAAAAATTGAATTTGTTTCTTTATTTATTAAAAAATATTTATCTATACCTTTATTGAATTCAAAATTAGTTCAATAAATACTAATAAAAAGTTGTACTGCTAAAGAGATAATAATGCCAGCAACGATAGGTTTCATTAAAATTAACATATTTTTTACAAGTGTGTTACTTTTAAATTTTTTAACATATTTCATTGCTAAAAACATTGTCATAATTGCTGGTAAGCAAAATATTAAATATGTTATAAACATTGCAACATAACCTCATCAAGCACCATTTGCAACTATATATCCAGTATAAAAACCAAATTTTGTAGATACAACACCTGGTGTTGAATTGGCTACCGTAAAAATCTTATTAATTAGATCATTGTCTATTTTAGCATCGAAACTTTTTGCTAAAAATTCTCATAGCCACTTAAAAATGGGCATAAAAACTTGTCCACCACCAAAAACCGAAAGCGATATAAATATAATAAAAGGTATCGAAACTAAAAAAGCACTAATCATTTTTTACCTCTTTATTTTTTGTTATATTTATTTTCTTTTTAAATACAAAAAATAAAATTATGTAAAGTCCTAAAACTAAAACAATAGCTACAACTGGTAAATTATAAGGAGCGGGTATAAAGATACAATATGCAAAGGAAAAAATAAAAATTATTAATCAAATAGGTGTTTTAATGCCTTGATTTGATTGTTTAATGTATCGATAACCAAATTCTAATAAAAAAGCAATAATAGAAACTAAAACACCAACAGAGATGATTTTTATATATTTTAAATCTAGATAATTTATTAATAATAATAAAGCAAAAGAAAAAAGAACATGAGGCAAAATAGCAAAAAGCGTTACAAGGATACCTTTAAATTTTCCAAGCAAAGAAATTGAAATATAAGATATTGTTTGTATAACAGAAGCACCTGGTAACATATTTGTGACTATAACAATTTGATCAAATTCAGAAGCAGAAAACCATTTTTTCTTATCAACAACTTCCTTTTTAATAACTGGCATTAATGCGTTTCCACCACCAAAACCTATAAATGTTATCTTTATAATAAATCAAATTATTGCTAATGAAATTATTTTTTGTTTATTTGTTTTATTTTCTTTTATTTTCATAAAAAATCAAAATGTAAAATATAGAATAAAATTCTATATTTTATAACATTTCATTAAATTCCTTTTCATTTATTAATTTAATATTTAATTTTTTTGCTTTTGTTATTTTCGAACCATCAGACAATTCATCTCATAATAGATAATTAACATCTTTTGAAATTGAAGAAGAATATATGCCACCATTGGATTTGATAATTTCTATAATTTCATGTCTTGACTTAGATAAAGTACCTGTAATAGCAAATTTTAAATCTTTAAGTTTTGAACTAAGTTGTATTTCATTTTTATAAACTAAGTAAGAATCAAGTTTTTTTAATGTTTCTTTATTAGATTCAAGACTAATAAAATCATTTATTGACTCAATAATTTTTGGTCCAATTTCTGCGATATTAATAAAGTCATTAATATTAATAGTTAACAAATCACTTAACTTTGAGATCTTGCTAACAATTAATTCTGCAACTTGCTTACCAATGTTTTTTATACCTAAGGCAAAAACTACATTAGATAAATTTGTGTATTTGGATTTTTCTATACTATTTAAAATATTAATATATTGTTTTGATAATTTACCTTCATTAATTTCTTTAATAGTTTTATTGAGGTTATTAATTTTTGCTTTTATGTTTTTTCGAGTCTCTTTATCTTGTAATTCTATTGAATTTAATTCGTTTAGTTTTGTCATATTTTCATTTAAAGAAAAATTTAAAAGTTTTTCTTTTGTAATTTCAAAAATTGATTCAATATTTTTATTAATTAAATTTACATTATAAAATGCTTCAATTCATTTTTGACCTAAATTTTCTATATTTAAACAATCTCTACTAACAAAAAAACTAAGTTTATTAATTATTTTATCATTACATTCTAGATTTTCACAAAATTGATCAACTATATCGTTGTATTCTACTAATGTTGAACCACAACTTGGACATTTTTCAACTTTTTCAAAAACAGAATCAGAATTTTTAATTTCTAATTTTATTATTTTAGGTATTATTTCACCAGATTTTATAATTAAAACAGAATCACCAATATTAATATTTAAATTCTTTATATAATCATAATTATGTAACGTTGCGTTTGAAACAATTGTTTGGTTTAATTCAATCGGTTGTACTTCTGCAACATAAGTAATTTTACCTGTACGTCCAACAGTTGCAAATATATTTTTAATTTGTGTAGTTTTTTCTTCAGTTTCATATTTATAAGCAAAAGCGTATTTAGGAAATTTAGAGGTACTTCCTAAGGAATTTCAAAATTCAATTTCATTTAATTTTAAAACTAAACCATCACAATCATAATCTAATGTATTTTTAATTGTTCCAAAAAATGATATTTTATTTCACAACTCTTGAAAATTATTAGTAATAAAATGAATATTATGCGTCATAAAACCATTGTTTTTTAAGAACATTAAAACTTCTTCCTGAGTAAAAATGTTATATTTATATGCATCAACAATATCATAAAGCAATGCATCAAGGTTTCTTTTTGAAATTAAATCAGGATTTGTTTTTTGTCTTAATGTACCAGAAGCAACGTTTCTTGCATTAGCAAAATAAGATATTTCTTTTTTTGATTTTTGATTTTTTTTGTTTAATTCCTTTATTTTTTGATTTTCTTTTTCAATTTCTTGATTTAATTTTAAAAAATTATTTTTTGATAAAAATATTTCTCCCCTTATTTCAATATCATCTAAAAAATTAATTTTTTTAGGAATACTTTTAATTCTTAAAACGTTGGCTGTAACATCTTCACCTATTTTTCCGTTCCCTCTTGTAATACCTTTTTTTAAATAACCATTTTTATAAATCAATGAAATAGATAAACCATCTATTTTAGGTTCTAATGAAAATGTAGGTCTTATCTTGTTTGGTAGTGATTCTAAAATATCATTATAATTTTTAAAACAATCTTCTTTTGAATATGCTTTATTTAAAGAAAGCATAGGTTTTTTATGTGTTACTTTTTCAAATAAATTATTTAACTTTGCACCTATATTGTGAACAGGATTATTAACATCTTGAAGTAATTCTGGAAAGCTTTCACATAACCTTAAAAGTTCTTGATATTTTAAATCATATTCAGAATCTGATACACTTGGATTATCTAAATCATAATATTCTTTATTTCATTGGTTAATTTGTGTTTTTAGTGTATTATATAATTGTTGAACTTCTGGTTTCATTGATATATTTTAACATTTTATTATTATGAATTTTTTATATTTTTTTATTTTTTAAAAAAATATTGTGTTATAATATAAAAGCAAAATATGGGGGGATAGCAAAGCGGCCAAATGCGGGTGGCTGTAACCCACTTTCTTAGGATTCGGGGGTTCGAATCCCTCTCCCCCCACCATTTTGCCCCATAGCCAAGCGGTAAGGCATCGGGTTTTGGTTCCGACACGCGTTAGTTCGAATCTAACTGGGGCAGCCATATCACCATAAAGGTGATTTTTATTATTTTTAGTTCTATAACAAAAATATTCGGTTATAAACCGAATATTTTTTATTATAACTCTTGGAATGAATCTAAATCATTTTCAACTCTTGCATTAAAACCATAAGCCTTTAGTGATTGTAATAAAATAGAAGCATCTTGTGGAACAATTATTTCTGTTGAACTATTAAATGTATTATCAGAATAATTTAAAAGTGTTCTTAGATTTTGTGCACCCGTTGCATTAAGTCCATGATCTTTTTGTGTTGGTGTAATTTTAATTTTCTTAGTTTGTTTTCCGTTACTAAAAATAATTTTACTTTTTGGCATTTGATAAGGACTTGTGTCAATGATTTCTGCAAATTGCGCTTTATTCATTTCATCACTATCAATTTCAAATGTTTCAGAACTATTATGTAAAACTAAACGTGTTAATTTACGTAAATTTGCTCCTTTTCCTTTTTCTTCATCATAAAATATTAAACCTCTAAGTGATTTAATTTGAGGAATATCTGATAGGTCAAGTCCTGTCATATAACTATTGCCGCCAGAATCTCTATCTGGTTTTAATCCTGGACCAAATCTACCTTGAAAAGCACGCTCATTATTTCTAACAAAGTAGGCCATTCTTAAACCGTTATTAATTTTGTGTAAATCTTGCTTGCTAATTCAATTTCTTGCATTAAAGGCTAATGAATTAAATGAAATTCTTGTAAAAACAACTACACCACGTCCATAATCAAATGAACTGTTATAATCTTGTGTATTAATTCAAGCGACACCCTTTGTTGCTCATGGATTAAGTGCTCATTCTTCTGCGTGTGTATTACCAGAAGTATATAATGCCAATTCATCAATTTCTTTATCTTCTAAGTATTGAAGAGCAGATGTATTATATGATTCAAAGAATAGTTCAAGAAGAGGTAATTTATTTGGTAAAGCTTTAAAAATTTCATCAAAATTTTGATTAGCTTCTGTTTTACCAATATTCTTAATTCTATAACCAGTTATTGGCTCATTTGCAGCTTCTAAATCTTTAATAAATTTTAGTGTTTTTTGATATCCTGATCTATTTGCAGCATCAAATGTTACAACTATACCATCATTACGTAATTTAGGATCAGGTGTTTGTCTTGTTAATTTTTCGACTTTTATCCCATCGCTTGAAGAAACATTGTATTTCGAATATTCATCAGTAACATTTCTTTTGTTTCAACCAGGATATTCACCTTCTTCAATTGAATAACCTGATCTATTATAGTATTCTTTTCAACCAAAAACTCTTTTTTCATAGTTATTTCTTGACAACTCTGATGTAACTTTATTTACTATTGGTGATCAGGCATGTGTACCTATTTTCCCGTTTTCGTCAATATAAGCATTTCTATCATCTTTATCAACAGTATAACCTTGTCTTAAATAATTTTTACTTTCTTCTGTTGTTTCAGTAAATTTAGATGTATCAATATATCTAATTATTGCTAAATCAGAAACTTTTATAATATGCTTTGTTCCACGAATATAATGTTCATATTCACCTTTAATAGCTCTTAATTTAGGATATTCTCTCTGACCTTCTTCGGTTAAAAATTCTCTAATCTTATCACCATTTGCTAAAATTCTGCTAAATTTGTAAATAAGATTTACTCACGCATCTGGGTTTTGACTTATAATACCAATATTATCCGCATGTTTTGTTGTTGGTGAAAAATATTCAAGATGAATTTTTGGAACATTTCTAAGCGCAAAACCTACACCAGATTTAGCATTTTCAACTAATTGTTTTTCATGCTCTGATGTTATTTGGACATTAGAAAAATCAGGAGCAACTTCTGCCTTATATTTAACTCTATTAACAATACCTTTTTCAATATCACTTCTTAAATCTTGTCTTTCTGGAACTTCAACTATATCAGCTATAATTGGCGGATATCCAGGAACTTCAATAGCTTTTCTAATTGTTTTAGTTTCTGTTTTTGGTTTTTCTTTTGGAGGTTGTGGTGCAACTATTGGTGGTTCTTTGATTGGTTCAGGTTTTGGAGCAGGTTTTTCTTTAGGTTTTGCTGGTGGTGTTGGAACTATTGGTTGCTCTTTAATAGGTTCTATTTTTTCTTCTGGTTTAATAATTTCTTTAATATTAATATCTTTTGAACCTGAAAAAGCACTGTTAAAATCTAAGTTATTTTTGTTTTCAAGATTATTATTTGTATCACCAAAAAATCTAAAACTCTCCTTACTTTCTGGTAATGATTTTTGCAACAATAAACCAGTTGTTACAGCTGTTAATGTTGCACCAGAATATATAACTAGCATATAACGCATTTTCTTACTCATAATCATAAAAACTCCTTTATATAAGTTATATAAATATTTATTTTATTATATCATTTTTAATATAAAATTAATTTTTACTAATTAATGCTTGAATTATTAATTCAAAATATGAAAAATTTTTAAATCGTATTTTTAAAGCTTAATTATAGACTTAAAAATAAATTACAAACACAATCTAAAAATCTTATTTTTTTGGATTTATGTTTGTAATTATTATTTTTTATAATAAATTGTTTGATTTTACCTAATTTATTAATATTTTAATATTGAAAATTACATTCTGATATTTCCTGTTGTTCTTGGATACGGTATTACATCTCTAATATTTTCCATACCAGTTACATACATTACCAATCTTTCAAAACCAATACCAAATCCGGAAGACATAACGTGTCCAAATCTTCTTAGGTCTAAATATCATTGTAAATCATCTTGGTCAATATTTAACTCTTTTATTCTTGTGACTAATTTATCATAATCACATTCTCTTTGACTTCCACCAATTAGTTCACCAATACCAGGAACCAAAAGATCAAAAGACGCAACTGTTTGATTATCATTATTTTGTTTCATATAAAATGCTTTAAATGACTTTGGAAAATTTATTACAGCAACTGGTGACTTATAAACAACATCAGTTAAATATTTTTCATGTTCTGATGCTAAATCTAAACCAAAATAAATATTTTTTTCTTCGAAAATATCTTTTGCTTTTTCTAATTCATTTATAGCATCTTTGTAATCAATTGTTAATAAGGGAGTATTTATAAAATGATTTAATCTATTTAATAATGTATTTTGTGAATATTTATCAAGTAATTCAAATTCTTCTTTATGCTGAGCAATTGTATTTCTTATAACAACCTTAAGCATATCATCTGCTAAATTAATTGTTTGATTTAAATCATAAAATTCCATCTCTGGTTCAATCATTCAAAATTCTGCTAAATGTCTCTTAGTGTTTGAACGTTCTGCTCTAAATGTTGGCCCAAAAGTGTATATTTTTTGCATCCCAAGTGCATAACTCTCACCATGTAATTGTCCTGTTACACCTAGTGTTGCTTTATTATTTTTACCAAAAAAGGGTTCTGAATTAATGTTCGAGTCTGAAACATTAAATGTTTCACCTGCACCTTCACCATCATTACTTGTAATAATTGGACTATTCATATAATGAAATTTTTTGTTAATAAAATATTTATGAATTTCATGAGCAAGAGTTGATCTTATTAACATAACAGCTTTAAGTATATTAGTTCTGTGTCTTTGATGAGGAATTTCTCTAAGTGTTTCTAATTTAATCTCTTGGTTTTGAATTGGATAATCTTCATCAACTGGTTTTCTTAATAATATTTCACTACAATTCAATTCAATTGGCTGTTTTGCTTCTGGTGTTGCTTTAAGTTTTCCTCTTAAAACAATAGCAGAACCTAATTTAAGTTGATCTAATAAATCAAAATCAAATTGTTCTCCCTTAAAAACAACTTGTAAGTTTGAAATTGTAGAACCATCATTTATTTCGATAAATCTAATTTTTTTATTTCCTCTGTTTGATTGAACTCAACCGTTTATTAAAACATTATTTCATCCATCATAAAAATTTGGTTTTAATAAAATGTGTTTAATTAATTCTGCTTCCATTTGTACTCCTTAATTTAAACTTTTATTTTTATTATAATTTTAGTTATTTCTTTTTTCTTTTTGTTTTTTATAATTGGGCAATGTAATTCTCCTGGAAAAAATATTGCAAAAGTATCTTTTTTTAAATGAATATAGCTGTTACTTCTTGAAGAAGTCATAAACATGACATCATTTTTCTCATCACTTCATAACACATCATTCATTACTGAAAAAGGTTTTAAATTTACTCTAAATATTTCTTCTGATTGACCACCATATATGTGAATGTCAATATGTTCCTTGTGAACTTCGCCTCATTGTAAATTCTGAAATTCTTCTATTTCTGAATATTTTCTTTTTATTATTCTAATATTTTCATCAATTTCTAAAACACCAAAATCAAGTTTTTTAAAATTAAAATCTTTCATTAATTCCATTGCTTTATTTAGTTGTGGGTATTCACTTTTATATTTAGGAATATTATGTATATAATCAAAAACCATTTTACCTTTCTAAATTTAATTCAAAAAGTGTTTGAACTCTTGAGGCCATTTTAGCAATAGTATTTATTTCATTGTTATATTCATCGATTTTAATAAAATTTTCATAATCTTGTCTTGTCGATCACCTTTCAATTACAACAATTCTATCTTTTCCTTCAAGACCATATTCAAAAGATAAATTTGTTTCTTGCATTCTTGTTTTTTGTGTAAAAATATATAAATAATCAATAAAACCTTTAATTTTTTCAGGATTTATAATATATCTAGTTGTTTTCGAAAAAATCATTTTTACTCCTATTTTTTAATCCTTGTAAACAGGATAAATTCTTTTTGTTGTAAGGTATTGTCAAATTTCTTAAAGTCAGAAATAAAATTAAAGTTTAATTCACCAACACCAAGTGCTTGTTTAACTTCATTAATTTTGTTTGGTAACACTATTTCTAAATATGATGCAACAGCATAAATACCATTTAATAATCTTATTAAGATTTCAGATAATCTATTTCTTTGTTCAGATAATGTTCATGGTTTTGTTTCATCAATGTATTTATTTAAATAATTAGATAAATTAATAGCAACCTTAAACGCTTTGTCAAGTCTGTAGTTATCAAATTCAAAAATAAAATCTTTTAGAGAATTTGTAATTTTGTCTTCAAGTTCTAAATCTAATCTATCATTTGTTTGATAGTATTTTAATGATTCATAATTAAAAACATTAGATTTCATTTTTAAAGTTCTCGAAACTAAATTGCCAAAATTATTAATAAGTTCAGAATTAATAACATCTATAAAACGATTTTCATCAAAAAGACCATCTTCACCAATATTGATTTGTGAAACTAAAAAATATTTAATCATTTCAGGATGATATTTTTTTAATAATTCATATGGATCAACTACATTATTTAGTGATTTAGACATTTTTCTACCTTGTGCATCTAAAATTCAGCCATGTGATTGTATCCTTGATGGTTGTTTTAAACCAAGTGCCTGAAGAAATATTGGTCAATAAATCATATGAAATCTTGAAATTTCTTTACCTAAAATATGTACAACTTCTGCATCATTTGAATTTCAAAAATCATTAAAATCTTTATTATTTTGATAATTATCAACATCAAAGTTAAAAACTGTTATATAGTTACAAAGAGCATCAAGTCAAACATATAAGGTATGATTAATATCTTCTTTTGCAGGTATACCTCATTTAACTTTTGTTCTTGTGACTGATAAATTTTGAATACCTTCATCAATAAAATTTTTAATTAATTCGTTTTCAGTTTTTTTTGGCCATAAAAAACTTTTATGCGTACTTATATATGATTTTCACCAATCTATAAACTTATCCATAGCAAAAAAATAACTTTCTTCTGATACATATTCAAGTTGTTTCATACTTACTGGATGGTAGTAATTACCATCTTTTTTAATTGCTTGTGAAAGAGTTAAAAACTCTTCATCACTTACTGAATAATAACCTTCATATTTATCTTTATAAATGTATCCTTTATTTAAGAAAAATGAAAAAATCTTTTGAACAGAATTTTTATGAATTTGATTTGTTGTTCTTCAAAAATAAGTGTAATTGATGTCAAAATCTTTTCACATCTGGATAAATTTTTGTGATATTTCATCAACTAATTTTTGTGGAGTTTTATTTTGTTCTAATGCTTTTTCATTAATTTTGTTACCATGCTCATCACTACCAGTCAACATTCTTACATCATAACCTTGTTTTTTCTTATAATTTGCTATTACTCATGCAAGTGTTGTAGTATATAGATGTCCAATATGAAGATTACCAGAAGCATAATAAATAGGTGTTGTAATATAAAACTTTTTCATTTTTCTCCTTATACTTTAATTGGTTTGTATAACTTTTTAACATCTGGTAGATAATCATGATTATTCTTATTTTTATGATCGTGCAAATAAATATTTTTTAAAAAATGTGTTCCTCATCCTGTTTGAAAACGTGATTCAACTAAAATAAATTTAGCTTTTTCGGTTAATCTTGTAAAAACATATTGAACTCTTTTTGGTTCAAAATTATATTTTCTTAATTCAACAAAAACATCTACTGACCTTTCGATTGGTAAAACCATTGTTAAAAACCCTTTTTGCTCTATTATTTTTGAACACCCTAATATTAAATCACTAAGTGTTAATGCGCTTTCGTGCGTGGCAATTAACATTTCATGGGATATTATTTGTTTTGTTTTTGTTTTATCTATTAAATAAAACGGAGGATTACAAAATATAGATTGATATTTTTTGTGAGGTTTTTTAATGTATTCTTTTCAATAATCATTAAAATCTTGGTTGATAATATTTATTTGATTTTGCTTATTATTTAAGAAAATATTATATTTAGCTAATTCACATGCTTTTGCTTGGATTTCTACTGCATCAATTTTTAAGTCTGGATTTCTATCAGCAACAAAAATTGAAAGTGCACCATTGTTTGTTCCAATTTCAAGAGTGTGCTTAATTTTTTTATTTAAATAAATAAAGTTTCCAAGTAAAATAGTATCAACTGAATAATTAAACATATCTTTGTCTTGATATATATATAATCCGCTATCAAAACCTAAAGAGTTTTTTTTAATATTTCTATCTTTTAATTCTTTTTGGTTTATCATTTTTTCTTTTCTCTTTTTTAAAATTTGTGTTCTTATGAATTTTTGGTGATTGCTTTTTGTTTAAATATGTCTCATATTGGTCTAATAAAACACAATCAATTTTTCCTTCAACTAAATCAACACCAACTACTACTACTTCAACATAATCACCTAATGAAAAACTTCTTTTTTCACCAATTAATTTTGTTGCAGTTTCATTTAAATCATAGTTACCATCAAAAATATTAGTTTTGTGAATTAAACCACTTGCTTTAAAATCAAATTCAACAAAGAATCCAAAAGCTAAAACACTTAAAATTTGTACTCTAAAAGTTTTTCCAATTTGATTTTTTAAATACTCTGCAAATTTCAAATCATTAACATTTCTTTCCATTTGAACTGCTTTTTGCTCTGATTTTGTATTTAAATCTGAATAAACTGAAATTTTTTGTGTAAAATCAGATAATTTATCATATTTTTTCTTGATTATAAAATCGCGAATAGCGCGATGCACAACTAAATCTGGGTATCTACGAATCGGGCTTGTAAAATGACAATAAAATTCAGATGCTAAACCAAAGTGACCAATATTATGTTCAGAATAAACTGCTTTTTGCATAGTTCTTAAAAACATTAATTTAATAAAATCATCATTTCTTGCTTCTTTAATACCATCTACAAAGTTAGCAAATTCTTTTGGAGAAAGGTGATTAGGATTTAATTTTTTTGTTTTTACATTAATTACATCTAAAGTATTTTTTAGATTAGTTAGTTTTAAATCATCAGGAACATCATGAACTCTGTATAAAGTAGGTATTTTATTATCAAATAAAAACCTTGCTATTGTTTCATTTGTTCGAACCATAAAATCTTCAATAAGCATTTCAGAAAATCCTCTTTTGTTGATTTGAATTTCTTTAACACTTCCATCATCGTTTAATTTAATTTTTGGTTCGACAATTTCAAAATCAACATATCCTTCGTTAATTTTGAAATTATGTATAATTAAACTTAATTCTTTAGCAACATTAAGCATATTTTTGAGTTCAAAAGATAAAGAAGTTTTTTCGGCATTACCTAAATTATTAGTTTTATAAAAATGATCAACTTGTTGATATGTTAATCTGTACTTACTTTCAATAATTGCTTCAAAAACTTGTTTATTGACTGTATTTCCATATTTATCTATTTCAATTTCACAAGCTAATACAAATCTATCTTCGTTTGGATTTAAAGAACAAATACCATTAGATAACTCTTCTGGAAGCATCGGAATCACTCTATCAACTAAATAAATACTTGTCCCTCTTTTTAGGGCTTCTTTATCTATTTCTGTATCTTCTTTTACATAATGAGAAACATCAGCAATGTAAACACCAAGCAAGAAATTACCATTTGGTAGTTTTTCAACATAGATTGCATCATCAAAATCTTTTGTGTCATTACCATCAATAGTCACAATTAATCGATTTCTTAAATCTTTTCTTGAACTAATATTCTCATTTTGAATATCTTTTGGAATATTGCTAATTTCTTTTTTAAGTTCAGAAGGAAACACTAATGGTGCTTTAATATGCTCTAAGTAATATTTGACATAAACCATTGGATCAGCTTCATTAGTTATAACTCTTTCGACCTGGATTAAGATATTTTTTTGTTCATATTTAATAATTTTTGCTACAACTAAATCATTTAATTTAGTATTAACTAATGATGATAAAATGGTTCAAGTAAAACCTTGCATACGTTGATCTGCTGGAACAAAATATGTATGTTGATTTTTTTGTTTAATAAAACCTTCAATTTGCACTGTATTTCGTGAAACAATTTCAACAACAACACCTTCATTTTTTGCTTCATCTTTAAGAACTGGATTGGTGTAGATATTAACCTTAACAGTATCATTATGTAATGCTGTATTAAAATTAAAGTTTTTTATAAAAATACTTTCTTTTGTATTATTAACCTCATCGATATTATAATCTACAAAACCAAAGGAACCCTTTGCTGAAACATTTAAATCACCAGTAACAACTTCTTTTAGTACTGGTGCATAATATTCATCTTTATTATTTTTAAAAACTTTGTATTCTTTTTGTAAAACGGATAATAAACTTGTTAAACTTTTGTTATTTGTTGGAGATATTCTAAAATGCTTTGCGATATCTAAAAAACTTCTTGAAGAAAACTTAGAAAGATATTCAATTAATTTTTGTTCTGTCATAAACTATGCAAAAATTCTAATAAAAATAGCACATATTATCAGAATAAAACCTGAAATCATCATTGTGTATTTTAAGATTTTTTTAAATCCCCTTTCTTTTGATACTTTAAATAAGTCTAAATCACCACTACCTACAAGTGCTCCTGAAAAACCATTTGAATCCGGTGACATTAAAAAAGAAACAATAATAATTAAAACACTTATAATAATTAAAATTATTGAAAAAGCAGTCATATAATCCCCTTTTAATTTATTTAATAATAATACCATATTTTGCGGTATTTTTATTAAATAAATAACTAATAAATGTGCTAAATACTTACTTTCGAAATATAGTTAAAATTTATAAAAAACATCTTTTAAATTATTTTGTCACAAACCTCTTCTCTCTTGTTTTGCAATGTTTTGAGCTTCAATAAGGTTTAAATAAACTTCTTGTTGAAATTTATTTTTAGTATAGTAAATTGATTTTTTGTTAAAGAATTCAATATAGTAAACTCTTGCTAAACCATTTAAAACCAGTAAATAATTTAAAGATTTTTTAATATCAAATTCATTATTTAAATAAACCATAGCAACATCGCGGTTATATTTATCCTTATTAATAAAATTAAGAGAAATAAAAAAATTATTTTTTTTAATAATTTCTTTTGATCATTTTTTTGATTTTTGTGCATAATAGTTTTCATATTTGGCTATTTTATTTATATTATCTACCTTTAGTGTTTCAGGTGTATCTACCCCATAAAGTCTTATTTTATAGTTTTTTTGATTATAAACAGTTAAAAAAGTATCTCCATCAAACACTTCAATTACTTTGTGATTATTTTGGATATTTTCTTTATTTAAAGTAAAGTTATTGTTATTTTCAACTAAATTATTTTCATTTATACAACTAACTAAAAAACAAAAAGGTGCAAATATTACTAAACTTAAAAATTTGAAAAACTTTTTTCTCATATAATATTATTAATTTTTTTAAGAATATACAGCAATATTTTTTTATTTTTTGTAAAAAATAAAAAATCACTTGTAATGAATATTACTAGTGATTTTACTAAAATTATTTATAAAAATTAAAATGCTTTGTTATTTGAACCAAATTCATAAATTTTTGCCTTAACTGTTTCGCACATTGCTTCAAACCCTGGTTTATATAATTTACGTGGATCAAAGTTTTTTCCTTTAAGATCTTCGCCTTTTTCTATAAATTCTCTTAAAGCTTTATGATTAGCTTGTTGTAATTCTGTGTTAACATTAATTTTTGTAACACCTAAACTTATTGCTTTTTGAATTTGATCTGTTGGGATACCGCTTCCACCATGTAAAACAATACCAATACCAGCTGAATTAGAAATTTCTTGTAATTTATCAAAATTAAGTGATTCTCATGTGCTTGGGTATGGTCCATGAATATTACCAATACCAGCAGCTAAAACATCAATACCTAATGCTGAAATTTTTCTTGCTTCTTCTGGATCTGCAAACTCACCATCACCAACTATTCCATCTTCTTCTCCGCCAATAGTTCCAACTTCAGCCTCAAAAGACATATTTTTAAGTTTTGCCAATTCAACTAATTCTTTTGTTTTTGTGTAATTTTCTTCAAAAGGAAAATGTGATCCATCAAACATTAATGAAGTATATGCTTCTGATTGAATTGCTTTTTTTGCTTCTTCATATGAACCGTGGTCTAAATGTAAAGCAACTGGTACAGTAATGTTTAAATCTTTAATTAAACCCATTACCATTCCACCAACAGTTTCGAATCCGCCCATATACTTTAATGCTCCACCACTTGTTGCAATAATAATTGGTGATTTTTCTGCTTCAGCAGTTAATAAAGCTGCTTTTGCTCATTCTAGATTATTAATATTAATATGAGGAATTGCATATTTTCCTTGTTTTGCTTTTTTTAACATTTCTTTTGCGTTTACTAATGCCATAATTTTCTCCTTAATTTATTGAATTTTTAATTCTCAAGTTCCATCCATATTTCTCTGGAATCTTTTATCTACAGTTAAAAGACGATATAACTCACCAATTTTATTTAAGCGAACATCTTCATATGTAAGAGAAGGAATGCCTTCTGCTGTTTTTTCTTGATTATTATTGATGAATTTTTCAATCCAATCTTCTTTTAAATCATTTTCAACTATATCAAAAATTTCGTTAAAAGTAAATCTTTGCGATGCATTTTGTGAAACAATAGCAAATGCCACTTCTAACATTGTAATATTTTTCATATAAACCTTTCTTTAAAAACTTATTTTTTTATTATATAACAAATTTTGTTTTTTTAATAGATATTTTACATACTTTCAGGGGCAGAAACACCTAATAAATCTAAACCTATTTTTAAAACTATTTGCGTAACTTTAACTAATGCTGCATACTCTGATTCATTTTTGTGATTTAATAATTTTGTTTCTGCATAAAAACTATTAAATAAATTAGCTAATGTTAGTAAATATTGACTCAATAAATTAACTTTTGAAGTCAGCACAATCGTTTTTAAAATATCTTGAAATTCATTAAGATGCAATAAGATTTTTTTTGCTTTTGAAGTAAATAGAACATCTTTTTCTAAATTTGGAGTTACAAGATTTTTTAATAATGAAACCGTTCTAGAATATGAATATTGAACTATATAAACAGGATTATTAAGGTTTTGTGAATTTGCTAAATCAATATCAAAATCAAATTTATTATTTATTTCTCTGGTTAACATTGTGAATCTAATAACATCTGAACTTGCTACATTTAAAAAATCCTCTAGTGTAACACTTGTTCCTGCTCTTTTTGACATCTTAAATTCTTCACCATTTTTAAGCAACCTTACCAATTGAATAACTAAAACATCTAAATTATCAGGATTATAGCCTAAACATTGAATTGCTATTTTCATTCTTGCAATATAACCAGAATGATCTGCACCCCAAATATTTATTAATTTTTGTGCTTTGTTTAATTTAGTTTGATGATAAGCAATATCTGGTGTTAAATATGTCATGGATTCATCACTTTTAATAAGAACACGATCTTTATCATCGCCAAATTGTGTTGTTTTTAAAAATAAAGCATTATCTTTTTTATATGTATTTGGTTTAAGTTTTTCAAGAACATTCTTAATTGAATCATTTTTATACAAATCTTTTTCACTTGAATAAGTATCAATATTTATATTTAATCTTTTTAAATCATATTTTATTTTTTCTAATAATATTTTAACTACTTCATTTTTAAATTCTAAATATGTTTCCTGATCACAATTTAAAAATTTATCTTGAAATTTTTCTTTTATTTTTTGTGCTGCTCAAACAATATCTTGACCTTTATAAGAATCTTCTGGTAATTCTTCCAAAATACCAAATAATTCTTTATATCTTATCATTGCTGATATACCTAAAATATTTATTTGATTTCCTGCATCATTTACATAATATTCAGATTCAACACTATGACCAGCAAATTTTAAGATACGAATTAATGAATCACCAAAAACTGCACCTCTTACATGTCCTACATGTAAAAAACCAGTAGGATTTGCTGAAACATATTCCACGTTAATTTTTTCAGGTAAAACAAAGTTTGAAGCGTACCGATCATTTTTTAATAAAATATTTTTGATAATTGAAATAAATTCACTATCAGAAATAACGATATTAATAAATCCTGGTATAGCAATATCAATTTGCGAAAAAATACTGTCTTGTTTTAAAACTTCAACTAATTTTTGAGCTATTAAAAATGGAGAAGTTTTTTTAAATTGTTTTAAAACAAAAGCAATATTTGTAGAATAATTATAACTAACTTGATCTATGTTTAAATCATCAGGAACATTTGGTTCTGATACATTAAAAGACAAATCATTAACATCAAAAACAGTATCAAAAAAATCCTGATTTTGTAATATTTTTAAACTGTTTTTAATACTATTTTTAACTTTTTCTTTTAAATTCATAAACACCCCAAAATTGTATAATAATTTATATTTAATTATTTAATTATAATACAAATTAAAAATATTATAATATAAACTATGTTAAAAATATATGTATGTGGTCCAACTGTTTATAACGAGGTTCATATTGGTAATCTTAGGCCAATTATAACTATGGATTTGGTTCTTAAAGCAGCGAGAAATTTAGGTAAAGAATTTTGTTTTGTTCACAATATCACTGATGTGGATGATAAAATTATTAATGAAGCTATTAGACAAAATAAATCAGAAAAAGAAATAACAACAATATTTACAAAATCTTATTTAGATATCTTAGAAAAATTTAATGTTGATACTGTTACACATTTTGAATACGTCACTGAAAATATAAAAACAATAGATAAATTTATAAACAAAATAATTAATTCTGGTTTTGCTTACCTAGATGGTAATAATGTATGATTTAATGTTGAAAAAATAAAAGATAAATATGGAACTGTATCTGGTCAAAAACTTGAAAATATGTCTTTTGAAAATCTAAATCATAAAAAAAATTATCCTGCTGACTTTGCGTTATGAAAAGACACTGATAAAGGTGTTAAATTTCAAACTTCTTTTGCTTATGGAAGACCTGGTTGACATTCAGAATGTGTAGCACTTATTTACAAACATTTTTCTGATGAAGGTTTAGATTTCCATGGTGGAGGAATGGATTTAACCTTTCCACACCACGAAAATGAAAATATTCAATTTTACGCAGTAACAAAAAATGATTTAACAAAAACTTGACTAAGAACTGGACAAATTAATATAAATGGTGAAAAAATGTCTAAATCATTACAAAACGTCTTTTTAGCAAAAGATTTTATTAAACAATTTCCTTGTGACTATTTCAAATTTATAATACTTTTTAATGGTTTTACTTCCATAATTAATATTGATGAAAATTTAATTAACAATATTGACCATACATACAGAAAAATAAAAAGAATTTATTTTCAACACGCATTACTTAATGATAAAAATAATGAATTTAACAAAAAAGACTTTAATTTATTTATGCAAGCAATATTTAATAGGGATTTTTCTCTTTTTAATAAAATGTTTAACGATTTAATAAAAGAAATAAATAAAACAAAAAATATTACTAAATATAACTTGTTAATAAATGTATTTAATTCATTAAAATTTGATTTTTGTAAAATTGATTTTTTTGAATTTATTAATATTTATAACAATTGACAAACAGTTTTGAAAGACAAAGATTACTATAATGCAGATATTTTAAGAAAAAAATTACTTGATGAAGGTCTTTTATAAAAAGAACTAAAATTATGAAAAATAAGAGGTGAAAATATGAAAAAATTATTAATGTGTGGCAAAAATTCAGTGATAGATGCTATAAAAAACAATCTACCTGCAAAAAAATTATATTTATCTAACAAAGAAAATATAAAACATTTTAAAACAACAAATTGTCCTATTGAAGTTTTAACAACACAAGAGATGAATAAATTAACAAAAGAAAATCATCAAGGTTTTATTTTAGAAGTAAACAACATTGATTATAAAGATGTTAATTCCCTTATTAAAAACAAACCAAAAACGATAATTGTTTTAGATCATATTCAAGATCCACATAATCTTGGCGCTATATTGAGAACAATAAATGCTTGCGGAATAAAAGATGTTATTCTTCCAAAAGAAAAATCAGCAGAAATTAATTCAACTGTTTTAAAAGTGTCTTCTGGTGGTTTTGTTGGTTTAAATTTTTATAAAGTAAATAGTTTATCAGCTACTCTTACTAAATTAAAAAAAACAGGATATTGAGTATATGCAACTACACTTGACTCAAATGCTATCCCACACACTGATGTTGAATATAATTCACCATCAATATTAATAGTTGGAAACGAAGGAGTTGGTGTTTCAAAAAGTGTTTTATCAGTATGCGATCAAACTGTTTATATTAAACAATCAGGTACAGTTCAGTCTCTTAATGTTTCGGTTGCTACTGGGATAATTCTTTTTGATTACAAGTATAAAAATGAACGGTAAAATTGATATTTCTAATTGAAATTTAGATACTAAAAAATTCTTAAAAATAGAAAATAAAAAATGAATTACAAAAAATAGAATTTACTTAATATTAGAAAACCTTTACTTTTTAAGACTAAGGAAAATTGCTTATGACATTATTAAAATACATTATAAAAATAAATTAGAACTTGATGAGGTTTTAAATAGACTTTTATCAATTTGTATTGATTATTTAATTAAGCAAAATATTTTATCAGAATATGATAATTTTGAACCTGTTTTTTGATATTATGTAAAAATTCAAACATTGAACTTTTTTAATAAGCTTTTGAATAAACAATTTAATTTTGATTTTGATACAGTTTGCAATGCTTTTGACTTTGAAACATTTGCACCTGAAATATCAGAAATTAGCTCTAATGAGTGAAAGTTTGACTGAGAACAATTTTTAAATAAATTAAACAAAGAAGAAATTAAATATTTAAAAAATTATTTTAAAAACACAAAAGTTTCAATGTATTCAAACACAAAAAGAAAAGAACTTAATAATTCATTATATATTAAGATGCAAGATAGTTATGTGCTAAGTTAAAAATGAAAATAAAAATAAATAAAGTGTATTCAATTTCACTTTTTGTATTGAAACTGCATATTTTTTGCAATTTTAATATTTTTTTATTTTTAATATATAATTATATGTTTATTTTAAAAAATTAAAAAAGCACCTAGGAGAATAATAAACAGGGACACAGATTTGAAACAATTATAATTTTAAAGCACTTCAAGTTTCTTGAGGTGTTTTTCAATTAAGATTTGATTGAAATCTTTCATTATTATATTTTACAATAAACGATTCAATTAATGATTTTAATTCTTTAAAAGTCATTTCCTTTATTTTGTTTAAATATAAACATTCTGTTTTTAATATCGAAAAGAAATATTCAACTTCTCTATTATCTAAGGAATTACCAACTCTAGACATTGAAATTTTTCCATTAATTTTATCAACTAATTTTTTATACTCTTG
>NZ_JHWE01000008.1 GCF_000622205.1 Mycoplasma leonicaptivi ATCC 49890 | reverse complement strand
TCATTGTTCTGATTTATTAAAAAATAAATCAAGTTTAACATTTAATTCAATAATAGATGAATTATCAAAAATTGAGGTTTCAAAATTTGATGAAAAATATATAAGAAAAAATTCTCTAACTGCAAAACAAAAAGAAATACTCAAAAATTTGAATATTTCTTCTGATGAATTATATAGTTTCATAATATCTATAAACGAAAAAATTTCTTAATTTTTTTTATTTAGTATAAAATTTACTGAAAGTTTAAATTAGTAATAATAATGTCTGCTTCATCTCTAAGTTTTATAACTTCATCACTTCTAAAATCACCATCGCCTTTTAAATAATCTCATTCAAGATCATTAATATCAATTTTCTTATCCTTATTAATATCTCTTGTTAAAGTGAAAATTTTTCCCTTAACCTTGCTTTTCTTTTTGTCATATTTTGGTGACTCTAACTCAAATAAAGAAATTCTCAAATCTTCAAGAGATTTCTTTTGTTGTGAATAACTTGTTGAAATAAGTTTTTTAAGACCAAATTTTTCAAAATTTTGTGCAAAAAACTTTGTAAAATTACTCCATTCTGGATCATCACAAGGAAGTAAAATTGTTTTGTCTCTAAAAACATCTGGATTAAATTCAATATATGCATTAACTTCTTTTTGTATATCTGCTAATTGAGTATAAAATTCATCATTTTTATTCTTTTTTGCTAGTTCTAAATTTTCTTTCCTCATAAAACACCTCTTGATTGAATGCAATTATTTACTTTTTATATTTTACTATAAATTCATTTATTGTTTTAAAATAACATTATTATGATTTATTTTTTGCTTTTTCTTTTCATTTTAAACACTTTCTAAAACAGAGTTAACTAATTCTTCTCCCAATACGTCTTGAAGAATTTCTAAACTTACAATCATTGAATATGTTGAAAATTTACTTCAGTCTTTTTTAATTTTTTTCTATCTGATTTTTTATTTAATTTTAGTGAATTATTTGTTTTGTTATCTAAATTCATATTTAATTATACATTTTCACTTCTCTTTTAATCTATGAGAATTATAACTATTAAAAAAAATGACATAATTTACTATTTTAGTAAAAAACACAGATAATTTTATCTGTGTTTGAAATTAACTCAATAAATCTGAAATCTTTTTAGCAGCAATAGCACCATCGTTTGCTGCTGTTACAATTTGTCTTACTTCTTTATGTCTGATATCACCCGCAGCAAAAATTCCTTTTACTTTGGTTTCCATAAAGTCATTAGTTAAAACAAATCCTTTTTCATCTAATATATCTAAACCATTAACAAAAGATGTAGTTGGTTCCATTCCAATATAAGGGAAAAACGATGCAACTTCTAAGGATGTTTCATTACCATCTTTATCTTTAATAATTGCTTTATTTAAAAATTGTTCACCTTCAAGTTTTACTATTTGACTTTCTCTGAATACTGTAACATTTGGTTGTTTTAAAAGATCATCTACAAGTCTTTTTTCAGCATTAAATTCTGAATCTTTAATAACAATATTAACGTGTGAAGCAATTTTTGCTAAATATGTTCCTTCTTCAACTGCTGAATTTCCCCCACCTAAAACAAGTGTTGGTCTATCTTTAAAAAGAGGCCCATCGCAAATAGCACAAAAACTAACACCAAAGTTCATAAAACGATCAATATTTTCTATAAATGTTGGTATTCTGTTTTTCATACCTGTAGCTATTAAAACAGTTTTTGATTCAATAACATCACCATTTGCTAAGTGAATTTTTTTCTCTAAATCTGAGACATTTTCTAAATTAACAACTTCACCGTATTTGTATTCAGCACCATATTTTTTTGCGTGTTCAAAAAAATCTGTTGCTAATTTTCACCCATCAACTATTTCAGTACCAATTCAGTTTTCTACTTTACTAGTTGCGGATAACTTTCCACCAGGAGCACCTTTTTCAATAAAAATAACTGATAAATTTGCCCGTGAAGCATAAAGCGCAGCATTTAAACCAGCAGGCCCACCACCAATTATTGCTAAATCGTATATTTTATTCATTATTACTTCCTTACTTTAATCATAGTTTCATATATGTTTTTTTAAATAAAAAAGGAATAGAAGTAGCATTTACTCGTTTGATATATGTTGCTTCATCTTGATATGTATAGAATTTAAAAATTTTGTGTTTTTTGGTAACAATGTATTTTGTTTTTGATCAAAATTGGAAGTACACAAATATTAATGCACCTAAAAGCACAAATATTAACGCTACATATGAATACAATCCATAACTTTCTTGTCTATAAGGTTCAAGCGCAATCCGCACAAGTCCATATCATAGTAAATAAAGTCCAGCGGTAGATCCTGGTTTAAATGTACCAAGTAAATTAAACACTCATACAATAACTAAGTATCCAAATAAGTTTAGTAATCCTTCATATAAGAATAATGGATATCTATAAGCCGCTTTTAAACCAAGAGAATCAGTATAAGCATCACTTATATACATATTATCTGCAAAAGTTTTACCAAATGGTAGTACACTTGCACCAGTTCAATCTATTTTTCCATAAACTTCGTGATTTGCATAGTTTCCAAAACGACCGATAAATTGTCCAACTAATATTGTCGGAATAATATACGAAATCCCTTTACGAATATCTAATTCTTTTCTTTGAGTATAAGCATAAATAACATCACAAAAGATTGTTATTGCTACCCCTCCTTGAATTGATAAACCACCTTCTCAAATCGCATACCAAGCAGAATTAGCAAAAGGTGTTTCACTATAAATTAACTCTTCAATAATATAACCAATCCGAGAACCAATAATACCCATAGGGATTGTTATTACAACTAATGCATAAAGTTTTGACCAAGGCATTTTTTCTCTATTTCAAAAATAAATGATTGTTAAAATAGAAGCTAAATAACCTAACATAATCATTAATGAGTAAACATGAAATTCATATGTACCAATTTTAAATAAATATGTTGAATCACCTTCTCTGAAAAAGTATTCAGGAACATAACTAGGTGTTGCATAATTATTCATTAGATAACCTCCTTTTTTCTATTGTTTCTATTACATTAAGACCATCTTGTTTTGATAAATAAAAACCAACTGCTGCTTCAATTAACGCTGCTGATGAACCACCACCTTTAATAGGGATTTGAATTTTATTAATATATCTTCCTAAAATTGGATATTTTAAAAACTCAATTCCTAATCTATCTAATTCATTTTGCTTATTAGCTTGCACTAACTCAACCACTAAATCAATAACAGAAGAACTTGCTACTGAATTTACACCATAAATGTATTTAACATCTATCATACCAATTCCACGAACTTCAAGAATGTTTTGTGTGATCTTTGGTGGTCTTCCAATAAATAAGTTTCCACCATCACTGATCAAAACTGAATCATCACTGATTAAAACATGACCTTTTTGCACTAACTCTAATGCAGCTTCAGACTTACCTACACCACTTTGACCAATTATTAGCACACCAGTACCCTTGACTAAGACTAAACAACCATGCACTTGTACCTGTTCAGCAAAATAGTTATTTAAATAAGCACCAATATTAGTTGATATAAACGATGAACTAACTTCAACTAAGGCTACTGGAATTTTATATTCATCTGCTAATTCATTAATTCAATATAAAGCAGGTTTAGTTACACCTTTTGATAATATAACTAATGGTGGTTTTTGAGAAAAAATATGTGAAATAGCTTTTTTTGCTCTTTGTTTACCAATTGATTGAAATCAAATCGATTCACTTGTTCCTCATGAAATAACATTTCTGTTTAATCTTTCGTTAATAATTAACTCAGACAATTCTAAACCAACTCTTTTGATCGCTGGTTGTGAAATATAACTGTATTCAATTTCTTCTGGATTGCTATTAATTAACTTTAAACTAAAAAAGTCAATAATTTCTCAAACGTTAATTTTCTTTTTATTACTCATTAAAAGTCCTTAATAATATAAATATGTATTTATATTATACTGTAAAATGGTATAAACTTATTTGTAAAATCAAAACAAAATAAAAAATATCAAGTTAAAATCTTGATATTTTAAAATGGTATTATGAACAAGATTTTTCTTGTGAGCATGCACTTTTTTCTTTTGAACATTCTTGTTCTGATTGACATGCTTTTTGCATTGAACATTCTTTACATGAATTTTCGTATTCTTCTAATAAAGCTTCATATGGTTTGTATCCAAGTGATTCTTTTGCAAGTTTTCCATTTACATAAAATTGTGTGTGTGGAATAGATCTAACACCCGCTTCTGAAGCAAAATCTTTGTGTTGGTCGATATCTATTCTGTAAATATCAACACCATTTTTTTCTGCAAGTTCATCTAATGAACCTTTATACATTTTACATGGACCACACCATTGAGCATAGAAAACAACTAATTGTTTTCCTTTGCCATTATTAATAACTTTGTCAAGAACTTGTTCTTTGTTTGATTCGTATAACATATATATCTCCTTTTTTATTCATAATTATTATATACTAAATTTTAATTTTAAAAGTAAAAAGTTAATTTTTTGCTATTTTTTTTTATAAAAATTAACTTTTTGTTAATTTAGATTATTTTTACCAAAAAAATCATAATTAAATTAATAAATAATTTATTTAATATAATATATTTATTAGGAGCAAATATGAAAGATAAACATTTTCTTGAAACTATGCAAAGTGCATTTTGTTGAAACCTTCTTTACAGAAGAAAAATTACTGAAAAATTGAATCATATAAATTTATTTTTAATTAATTCACTATTACCAAAATTAGGTGATGAATATCAATATCATTGTTCTGATTATGCCGATGAAAAAGAATTAAATGTTAAAGGTGAATTTTATTCTAAAAAAGTTGAAGTTGGTATTTCTAAAAACAAAAAACCAGTTTGTGTTATACAACCTAAAATAATTTTTAGCAATTATAATGAAGAAAATAAAAACTATTTTGATACTGTGTTATCTGATACTCTAAATTTTAGATCAGCAGATATTCCAGTATTTCAAATTCTTGTTTTACTTGAAGACTTACCTTCTTTTTCTAAGTATAATGAATATGTATCATGAAAAAAGATTACTAAAAAATCTGTTGACAATGTAATTAAATTAACAAATAAAAGTAATATTGAAAATCCTTACGTACCAAATAAGTTTTTACTATATATTCTTGATACAGGTCCAAAAAAAGATGTTGAACATAAAGAAGATTATGCTTTTGAATATATTAATGATTTAAACTTAAAACCTTCATCACTTGAAATTGAAGAAAACAAAAACCTTATATATAATAATTACGAAAAATTCGAACAAGAAATAATTAAAACATTAACTAAAAAATAATAAGAAATAAATTTGCCAGACAGTGTCTGGCATTTTTAAACATTAACTAAAAGTGCGATTGTAAATTATCAAAATAGCCTTCTAAAAATTAAACATGTTAGGTGAATTTTACTTTCCCAGTTACAAATACAAAAAAACTTTTATTACTCAGATATAGTACTAAAAGTTTTTAAATTTTAAATTTTGCTATATATTTTTAAGATATTTTAAAAAATATTTTATTTTTTAAACTCATCAATTACCTTTCTTGCTTCTTGCTCTAAAAGTTCTTTATCAGGAATATAAAGATTATATTTTGAAGCAAAAATATTATTTGTCATTCCACCAAGTGCATATTCTGCCTGAACATTATCTTTATCTGTACATAAAATTATTCCTATTGGGTCTTGATCACTTGGATCATTAATTTCTTCTTTATAGTAATTTAGGTACATATTAAGTTGTCCTACTGCTTCTGGCATTAATTTTCCAGTTTTTAATTCTATTAAAACATAACTTTTCAATATTTTATTATAAAAGACCATATCAACATAATAGTGTGTGTTTCCAAGGGTAACTCTTTTTTGAGAACCTACAAACATAAAACCACGACCAAGTTCTAATAAAAATTTTTCAATATGTTTAATTAAACTTTTTTCTAAATCACTTTCTAATATAGGTTTTTGTTCCGGTATACCTAAAAATTCAAAAACATATGGATCTTTAATAATGTCTTTTGGATTTTGGATTTCTTGACCTTTTAAAGCAAGTTCTAAAACTTTATTTTTATTATCTTTTCCTTGGGACAATAATAATCTTTCATATAAAGAAGTGTTGATTTGTCTTTTCAACTCTCTTACAGATCAATTAGAGTTCTCTGATTCCTTTTCATAAAAAGATCTTTTAGAATCATCACTAATTGATAATAATTCACTATAATGTGATCAACTCAATTTGCCAGACAGTGTCTGGCATTTTGGATAAAGTGAGTAAAAGTTTCTCATATTTTGAAGATTTGATCTTGAAAAACCTCTTCCAAATTCTTTTGTTAATTTTTTAGAAAGAGTTTTTAATAAGTTTTTTCCATATTCTGCTCTGTTAGAGTTATTTTGCTCATCTAAAACAATAGTTTTTCCAATCTTTCAATATGTTTTTAATAAAACGTTGTTTACTTGTGTAATAACTTGTAATCTTGATTCTTTAAGTAATGATTTTATTTCTTCATAAACTAAGTTAGTGTTAAGTTTTTCTATATCCATAATACCTCAATAATTAGTTTTGTATTTTTTACAAAATATTATTTATATTATATTATTTTTTTATTAAATATTGTGATATTCAGACTAGTAAACAAAAATAAAAAAGTCACAAAACACATTTGTGACTTTTGTAAACTATTTATTAATATTGTAAAATGCTTTTTCACCTTTGTAAGATGATACTGATTCTAATTCTTCTTCAATTGCTAATAAACGGTTATATTTTGCAATACGGTCTGTACGAGACATTGATCCAGTTTTAATTTGTCCAGCATTCATAGCAACAGCGATATCTGCAATAGTTGTATCTTCTGTTTCTCCTGAACGGTGTGAAACAACTGCTGTCATGTTTGCTTTTTGAGCCATTTGAATAGCTTCAAATGTTTCTGTTAATGAACCAATTTGGTTAATTTTAATTAAAATTGAATTCATTGATTTTTCTTCAATAGCACGTTTTAAAATAGCTGTATTTGTAACTGTTAAGTCATCACCAACAATTTGAACTCTATCACCGATTTTTGCAGTTAATTTTTTAAATCCTGCTCAATCACTTTCAGCTAAACCATCTTCAATAGAAATAATTGGGTATTTAGCAACTAAGTTTTCTAAATATGAAATCATTTCATCTGTTGTGTATGTTAGTTTAACATCTGTTAAATGTTCAAATCCTGGTTTTTTGCTTTCAATAGCTTCTTTTAATTTACCAAATGTATATACACCATCTTCAAATAATTCTGATGAAGCACAGTCCATAGCAATAGCCACTGCTTTTTCACCTGATGTTGCAGGAACATATCCAGCTGCTTTAATAGCTTCAACTAAGAAATCTAAAGCTTCTTCGTGTGATTTAAAGTTTGGAGCAAATCCACCTTCATCACCAACTTGAACACCGTGTCCATTTTTCTTTAATAATTTAGCAAGATTATGGAACACAAAGTTTGCCATTTGTAAAGCTTCTCTAATTGATTTTGCACCAACCGGCATAATCATAAATTCTTGGAAGTCTACTGTATTTGAAGCATGTTCACCACCGTTAATAACATTTAACATAGGAACAGGTAATTCGTGTCCATTGAATCCACCTAAATATTTATATAAAGGCAATTCTAATTCATGTGCTGCTGCACGAGCTACTGCTAACGAAACTCCTAAAATAGCATTTGCACCTAATTTTGATTTTGTAGGCGTGTCATCTAATTCAATCATTAATTTGTCAATTTTACGTTGTTCTGTAACTTCAATTCCAACAACTTCTGGTGCAATAATGTTATTAACATTATCTACTGCTAACATAACACCTTTACCACCAAATCAGTTATTTTCATATTGTGAACCTTTATCTCTTAATTCTAAAGCTTCACGTGAACCAGTAGAAGCCCCAGAAGGAACCATTGCTGATCCATAACCATTTAATTGAGTTCAAACCTCAACTTGGATTGTTGGGTTACCACGTGAATCTAAAACTTCACGTGCATGTATTTTTTTAATTGCTGACATTTTGTCATTCTCCTTAATTCATTAAATTTATATATAAATATGATTAAAATCTATTTAATTATACATTAATATAAAATTGTATGAGTTTCAAGACAAAAATGTTTAATTAATTTGTGAAAATATTTTTAATAATTTATTCAAGTCCTTTAAAAAGATTTTCATCTATATTTTTGGTTGTTATTTTTTGATTAGTAAACTCTTTTCTTTTTGTATTTGACTTATTTTCTAAAAAACATCCTCCAAAATGTTGATTGCTAAAAATTTGTAAAATTGAAAAAGATTTCAGTTCCTTTTGTGTCATATATGAGCAGGTTTTTACTTTTATTGATAAAATTTTATAAATATTTGATTTAAAAATATTATTCAATAAGAGTATGAGAATTATGGATAAAATTGACCACATTATTAAAAATATAATCATCAAAAAATGAATTGAAAGACTTTTGCTTTCTGATAAAATCATTGAAGCATAAAAATCTGTATAGCATATAAATGATATTGAAAATATAAATAAAGTGAATGAAATTGTATTTAATCAATTTAACTTGTTTTTATCTATTTTTAAATCAGATTCTTTGTTTTGGTCTATGCATATTGTATTTTCTAAACCATAAGTTCTTAAATGTAATAAAAATAGAATTTTTTGTTCAAGATTCATTTTTGAACATTTTTTGAAATCGGTTTCTGTTTCTTTGATTATTCTTACTTTTATTTTTTTGAGTTTATTAATTAAATAAATAAAAAGTAAAAGTAAAAATGTTTGAATAATAAAATCTAAAAAATCTTTTCAGTAAAATTTTTTGTCTGATATTGCAAAATAAATCATCTTGCTTAAACTTGTAAAAAATGCAATAAATATAAGAAAAGATAAAATTGTTACTATTGTAATTAAGGTTTTGTTTTTCATATTAATTTAAATATTAAAAGTAAAAACTGATACATACTAATTTAGAATATATCAGTTTTGTATAATTTACTTTTTATAATCCTACTTAATAACTTTTTCCTCCGAAGCATTAATCACATCTGCAAATGGTGCTCCAGAGTTTGCTAAAACATATGCAGAAAAACCATTTTCAATTAATGAACCTTTTGAAACATGGATATTTTTATTTTCTGTCATCATAACAATTGATTGTGCTGATAAGGTTGCAGAGCCTAAATCAGAAAATATAATAATATCTTTTATATCAGTATATTTATTAATAATATTAAGTAATTCTAATGGTTCTGTCCCTAACTCAGAACCATTATTAATTCCTCCAATACTTTTTACAACAAGATTCTCATGATTAAGTGGCAACATCTTTGTAAAATATTCTTGTATTGTATTAGCTAGTTTTTTATAATGTGAAATAATAATTAAAAGTTTTTTCATTATAAAACACTAATGAGATTTCTTAATAAAAGAAAACTTGAAAACGATCCCGGATCAATTGAACCACTTGATCTTTCTTTTAAATAAGAAGCTCTACCTCTTGTTGCAATCATGTCTTTTGTATTTTCCACACATTCAAAAATAAAGTCTATTAATTGCTTTTTTACTTGATCATTTACTTCAGAAATTTTACTAAGATAGGCATTCAGTGGTGATCAAACATCAAACATTGTTTTTTGTTTTTCTTCACATTTACCAAGCATTTTTAGTGTTAAAACAAAAGTTTCAACTAGTATTTTAAGTTCTGCTAAATCAAAAATATTTGTATTTTTAAGTTTATTAGCAGTATTCATAAAGCACATTCCATATAATGGACCAGAAGCACCACCTACTTTTGACATTAATGCTGTACCAACTTTTGATAAATAAACACTTAAAGTTAAATTTTCAGGATTAATTAAACTTACTTCATTATAACCACGAACCATATTAAATCCGTGATCCCCATCCCCTATACTTTGATCTAATTCTGAAAGTCTTTCTTCATTATCTTTAATATCTTTATTGGTTTGCAAAATAGCATTTACTAAATTTTGATACTCTATTTTCAATTTTTTACCTCTGTTGGTTGATCTAATCATTTTTTAAGTTCATCATCTAATTTCAGTAAAGAAATTGATATACCTTGCATTTCAAGTGAAGTCATAAAGTTTCCTACATGTGTTGAATGAATTTTAATATTTTTGGATTCTAAATAATTATGTGCATCATTGCTTGCTATATATAATTCCATTTCTGGTGTTCCACCTAGTCCGTTTATCATTAACGCTACTTCTGAATTTGAGTAATCATAATCCCTTAATATTAAATCAAGCATTTCTTGAACGATTTCTTTTGCTGACTTAATATTTTCACGTTTTATTCCAGGTTCACCATGGATACCTAAACCAAACTCAATTTCTTTTTCATCTAAGACAAAGGATTGTTTACCAGTTGTTGGTATATAAATTGAATTAAGAGAAATCCCGAAACTGCGAACATTTTTAACAACTTTTTCAGCAATTCTTTTTACTTCTAATAAATCTGCCCCAGAATCTGCATATGCACCTGCAATTTTGTGCACAAAAATTGTTCCTGCTATTCCTCTGCGACCAATAGTTCAAGTAGAGTTTTCAACCGCAACATCATCATCTACTAAAACAGTTTCTACATTTTTACCATTTGCTTGTGCTAATTGTTGAGCAATTTCAAAATTTAATTTATCACCAGTATAATTTTTAATTATTAATAATGTTCCTTTTTGTGAATCAAGTGCTTCAATTGCTGCTTGCACTTGATCTGGTGTTGGCGAGGTAAAAACTTCACCTGCAACACCAGCACTAAGCATCCCCTTACCTACATAACCAATGTGTGCAGGTTCGTGCCCTGAACCACCACCTGAAACAAGAGCAACTTTTGATTTATCAAAATTTGTATCATAAACCACATTAAAATCTTGATATCTTTTTAAATTTTTGTGTGATTTAATAATTCCTTGTATCATTTCTTCAACAATATTATCTTTACTGTTAATAAGCTTTTTCATAATTTCCTTTATGTATTAAATTAATGCAAAAGCTCCTATAATAGCACCAGCAGTGGAAGGGGCTACAACTGGTATTCATGAATAACTTCAGTTTGCACCAACATGTTCGCTAGTTCTTGATTTTAGTACAAATTTTTCTGTTAAGAAATAAATAATTCTTGGTCCTAAATCACGTGCTGGATTAATAGCATAACCTGTTGAAGAACCTAATGAAGCACCAATTCCAATTACTACTAATGTTACTGGAAGCGGTCCTAGCGCTGAAAGATTAATACCATTTGTCCCCTTTCCAAATGCTAATACTAATCCAACTAAAACAAGTGTTCCAACAAGTTCATATGAAAAATTAAATACAGTAGCACCTTTTTTGTTTTCAAAAGCTGGACCTGTACAATGAGCACCACGCACTGTTGCTAAATCTGTTTCTTGAATATGTTTTCAATTTATAAAGTTCAAAACCGCTTGTCCTGTCATTGCACCTAAAAATTGTACAGGTATATATGCAATTTTATATGGATTTGCAAATTTGCTTGATACTAAATCAAAAATGGTAACTGCAGGATTTAAGTGTCCATTTCCATCAAGTGAAGTGGACACAAGTACACCAGCAAATACCGCAATACCTCAACCAAAAATAATTACAATTCATTTACCTGGCTGATTGGCAAACATTTTGTTATTTGAAACACTGTATACAACTCCATTACCAAGAAGAATTAAAACAAGTGTTCCTAAAAATTCTGATAATATGTCTAACATTTGTTCTCCAATTATTCAATATCTTTTGTTCAGTTTAGTGTTTTTTGCACTGCTGTATCTCAACCTTTGATTAAATTATCAATTTCTTTTTGTGATAATTCAGGTTTAAATACTTTATCTGTTTTATTAATCTTTTTAATTTCTTCAATATCTTTTCAATAACCTACTGCTAAACCTGCTAAATATGAAGCACCAAGAGCAGTTGTTTCAATATTCGCTGGCCTTTCAACTTTTAAGTTAGAAATAGATGATTGGAATTGCATTAAGTAATTAGATTTAGAAGCACCACCATCTACTTTAAGTAAAATAATAGGTTTTTGCAAGTCTTTTTCCATTGCTTTAATTAGGTCATTTGATTGATAAGCAATAGAATCAAGTGTTGCTTTAATGATATGTTCACGTTTAGTTCCACGTTCTAAACCAAAAATTGCTCCACGTGAATATGAATCTCAATAAGGTGCTCCTAAACCAGTAAAGGATGGAACAACATATACTCTTTGATCATCTTTAACTAGTGAAGCAAAGAAGTCTGATTCTGCTGAGTCATATAAAATCCTAATTGAATCACGTAATCATTGAATTGCAGCACCAGCTATAAAAACAGAACCTTCAAGAGCATAAACTGTTTGTTGATCACCAATTTTTCAAGCAATTGTTGTCAGAAGTTTATTTTTACTTTTTACTGCTTGCGTTCCGGTATTTACAAGTGTAAAACATCCTGTTCCATAAGTATTTTTTACCATACCAACTTCTGTACATAATTGTCCAAATAATGCAGATTGTTGATCTCCAGCAATACCTGTAATTGGTACTTCACCAACTGCTTTATTTGATCAATGATGTGGTTTGACTGTTCCAAAGTAACCTGATGAAGGTTTAACTTCTGGTAAAATTTCACGTGGTATTTCAAGTAAATCAAGAATTTCTTGATCTCATTCTAATGTATGAATATTAAATAACATTGTTCTTGAAGCATTTGAAACATCAGTAGCATGTACTTCACCATCTGTTAATTTTCACATTAATCAAGTATCTATTGTACCCGCTAATAATTTATCTTCTTTTAGTTTATGTTTTGCCTCTTCAACATTTTGTAAAATTCAACGGATTTTTGTTCCACTAAAATATGGATTAATTATTAATCCAGTTTTATCTTGAAACATTTGTGAATGACCTTTTTCGATTAATTTTTCACAATATTGCGTAGTTCTCCTGTCTTGCCACACTATCGCATTATAAACAGGCAATCCAGTTTCTTTATCTCATAAAACTACTGTTTCACGTTGGTTTGTTATTCCAAGCGCAGCAATATCAACCGATTTAATTTTGGCTTTGTGTTTAGCACTTTGCATTGTTGATAATTGTACGTTTCAAATTTCAAGCGGATCATGCTCAACTCAACCAGACTGAGGGAAGTGTTGAGTAAATTCAGTTTGACTACTTGCTTTAATGTTTCCGTTGTGATCAACAACTAGTGTACGACATGAAGTTGTTCCAGAATCAAGTGTTATGATGTATTTATCTTGCATTATTTTCCTTTATTTGGTTCAAATTTATAGTTACTTATTTGAGCGTAAACCATTTTGTCATCTAAGTATTCATAGAATTTTTTAGAATCTCTTAAAGTCCATAACATTAATGGCATACCAATTTTTTTATATCTTTCTTTATCTTTATCATAAAGATTTGTTCAAGGATTTAAGTATTGACAAACTTCTTTTATTTCTGATAGTTCAACACTTTTTCATTGTGTTTCTGTTCAAAATAAAAATGCTAATTGATATTTTGAACTAAGTGTTCTCATATTTCTTAATGATTGAAAATTAAATGAAGAAAAAATGATTTTATCAAAATATTTTTGTCCATATTTTTCACTAAGCTTGTGTAATTTTTCTTCAATACCTTTATATTCTTTTTGATCTGTTTTTATTTCTATGTTAATAACTTTATATAAATCTAAATATTTATCTAAAAACTCTTCTAAAGTTAAAATTGTTTGTTTTAAAACGCTGTATTTGAAAAATTTTGAATGATCATCTTTTTTAAGATCTGCTAAAGTACTAAATTCAATTTCTTTATTTGTTAATGCGGTACGATTAGTTGTTTCATCGTGGATGATAACTAATTCTTTGTCTTTTGTTAAATGAACATCTAATTCTACTCCATCAAAATTGTATTTATAAGCCATTTCAAAAGCTAAATCAGTATTTTCAGGTGCTAAACCTGAATAACCACGGTGTGCTAAAATTAATTGCTTACTCATTTTCTAATGTTCTCCATCTGTAGTTATTTTTACCTAGTTTTTTAAGTTCAATAGTATTTGAAATATGAACTGCAAGTGCTGCTATTAAACCAACAATAGCAATACCAAGTGTTATTAATAAAATAATTTGATAACCTTCAATAGAAGTATTTGAAGCACCTTCTGGTGTATATGCTTTACCAACTTCACCTGTTATGTTGTATAATCACGCATCTGTTGAAAATCCAATGAATGATAATACTGCAACAGAAGAAGCATATGAGTTTTTTTCAATGTGAATTTCACCAATTTGAGCATATCTTAATGTAACCATTGCTCATGATAGTACACCAGCTAAAATAAATAGAATTGAACATAAAACAATTAGTGCTGTTTGGTTTGTTTTAATAAATCCAAGTAAGATAATTGCACCAACAATAATGATTCCTAATCCGAGTGTTATGATTAAAAATAGTACGTATGATCTAAATTTATCTGCTCATCTTCCTACAAATGTTGAGACTGCTGTTCTAAGTCCATATGTTCTTATACCACCTAAAACTGTAACAAGGATTGCAGGTGCTAAATAAGCATTTTGTAATAATTGAAGTAAGTAGTAAGCAAATACACTTTGGAATGTATACATACCCATAACAAAAATTGATAATGCTCATAATTTTCAATTTTTAAGTGCATTTAACACTTGTAAAATTGATTTTTTCATTTTTGCTCATGAAATTTTTTCAGTATTCTTTTCCATTTTCTTTTCTGGTACAAAGAAAATAACACAGAATGACACAGCAACTAAAAATGTTGCTAATAAAAATGCATATGTTGCAAATGGTACTGGAGATTGGTCTGTTCTAGGGAATCATACTTGTGACACTATTAAACCTAAAACAAATACTAAGAAGAAACCGATAACACCATTAGCAGTTCCTTGAATACCATATGCTAAACCTTGATTTTCTTTGGTTGTTTGTTGTGAAACAAGTTTTCATAATGGTGTTCAGAAAATTAGTGTTGAACTCACACCTCAAAGCCCTCAAATAAATTGATATTGAAGTAATAATGAGTCATGTGAGAATGATTTAGAATTTAAGATATTAAATCCAAATCAAATTGTAATTAATCCAGTTGAAAAGACTGCAATAAACAGCAACCAACGGGAACTAAATTTATTTGCTAAAAATCCACCAGGGAGTTGTGTTACAAGTGTAACTCAACCAATAATTGAAGTTAATGATGCAACTTCATGTTCATGAATACCTAAATATAAATGTAAATTAGGAATAATATTTTTAATATAGTATGGTGCAGCAATGACAAAAACGTCTGCTGCAGCTAAAATAATTAAAGCTATTATTTGTTTTCAAGATAAACCTTTTAATCTTTTTATCATGTTTTCCTTTATTAAAATCTAACTTTGTATTTTGGATTGTAATTTTGTTTTTTATCTAGTTTTAAACCTGCTGCTTCAACAAGTTTTGCAATTTCAATAGCAATTGCTGGTGCTGAAGCAATTGCAGGAGATTGCATACCTGCTGCATTAATAAACTTTTTATTTGCTTTTGCAGATCTAATAACAAAATCATTTGTTTCAATATCTATTGGTCTTGAACCTGCTAATGTAATTTCAGTTTTTTCAAGTCTAATTGATGGAATAATCTCGCGACCAATTTTTCCAATATAATCAAATTTTTCTTTTGTAACAAGTCTTGTATCTTCTTTTGCAACCCCTTCTTCTGCTGTTGGTCCTACTAAAACACGTCCATCAAGCATAGGTGCAACTATAACACCTTTTCCGTGAATTGTAGGTACTTTAAAACAGATTGAATTAACAATACCACCTTCACTACGTGAAAGTATTCTGTATTCACCACGTCTTGTTGTTTGTTTAAAATCACCATAACCAGCTTTTTCTGCTAATATATCAGCATAATGTCCAGCTGCATTAATAACGACTTTTGAATGAATCACTTCACCAGTTGCTAATTTAATTTCAAATTCATCATTGATGAATTTGATGTCTACAACATTAGCATTATTTTGTAATTCTGTTCCGTTTTGTTCAGAAGCACCTAAAAATGCATATGTTGCACGAACAGGATCAATTGCTCATGAACTTGTACATAATAATGCTCCAACAACTTCTGGATTAACATTTGGTTCTTTTTTCAGAACTTCTTCTTTTGAAATAACTTTAAGAAATTCTTTTGGAACTTTATTAATCAAACCACGTTCATAAAGCATATGTACATGTTTCATCTCTTCTTCATTAAAAGCTAAAATCAATGAATCAACTTGAACTTTTGGAAAGTCTAAATCTTTAAAAATCTTTGTTCTTCATAGTTCATTACCTAAAACATTAAGTTTTGCTTCAATTTTTCCGGGATCAGGATCAAATCCACCATGAATTGCTCCTGAATTTCCTTTTGAAGTTTCATCAGCATAAACTGGATTTTTTTCTAATAATAAAGTATCTAAATTATATTGCGAAAGTTCATATGCTATCGAAGCACCTATGATACCTCCACCAATGATAACTACATCATATTTTCTTTTCATAATTAATCACCTTTTTTATTTTTTACACACTAAACTGTGCATAAATATTATAACAATTTACAATATGAATTTAAGAAATTCGAGAAAAAAGTCGTTTTTTTAAAAAAATTAAACAAAAATATGTATTTTTTGCTATATTTTAAAAATTTTTTTATGAAATTACTTTCACTGCTTTGTTAAAATTTACTTTTTATTATTTTTATAAAAAAGGACAAATTAAAATAAAAAAATATCACCTATGTGATATTTTGAATTTTCTTGTTTTTGTGTTTTTGAACAAAATAATAAATACCTCAGATAATATAACCAAGTAGCATAACACCAAGGTAAGAAGGTAATAAAAATAAAGATTTTACATCAAATTTTTCACCTACTATAACAGGGAATAAATTAGCTAAAATAATAAATAATATTAAGGCGAGAGCTGATATATAAATAATTATTTCTCATAAAGGCAGTTTAAATTGTTTGTGTTTTAAAGAGATAATTAAAATTGATAAAATTGTTAATCAATACTGAACCAAGAAAACAATGTTTCCGGCGTTTAAAACAAATTCAAATTGATCTTTAACAACTAATGCAATTGGTATTGCTGTAAATATAATCATTGATATAAAGGCAAAAATAGTTGAAAAAATGATTGCATTTTTATATTCACCATTTTTTGAAACCTTTGCTAAACTCTTTGGAATAAAATTGTCTTCTGCAAGAGGAACAACTGTTCTTGCATAATAAATATTTGATGATAATGTTGCAGAAATTCTATTAAATAAGGTTCCTACTGCAAAAATCACTAAACCTGTAACACCTAAAACTTTTTTATAAACATTTGAAAAAGTAATTGAACCATTGAATAATGTTAAATCTAAACCAAGTAAAAGAAGGTATAAAATAAAATAAATACTTAAAACAGTAATAAATATTAAAATTAAAATCTTTTTAAATCTGTTTGTTTGAACTTCTGCTCTAATTCCTGCAAGGCCTTCTGCCCCACCAAAAGCATAAATAAAGTTTAAAACCGATGATGTTATAACAGAAATAGTAATTTTATCAGTTAATGCTGTATTATTAGCAAAATTATTTTGTGAAAATGATATATATAATACTAAAAAGATACCTAAAATTATTGTTATTCACTTAATTACTGCTGAAACTAAAATAAATAATTTTGAAATCTTTATACCAAAACCTGAGACAATAGCAAGCACTAAAAAGAAAACAAGAGAAGTTATTTGATAAATAAGTTGATTTTCTTTATCAAATTCTGATAATAAAGTTGAAAAGAAAAGTATTGTTGTTGCAGAAAAAAGCGGAACTTGTGCAAACTGATTTCACCCGTTAAAAAAGATTCAAAATCTATTTTTTGAAGCTTTTTTAGCATAAACATAAGTTCCACCGTGCTCATTTGTGTATTCTTGAGAACCTCTTGCAAAAGCTAAAATAACACTAAAACTAATGAAAGCAGTTAATGCAAAAATTAACATACCCCATAAACCACGGGATATTATACTTGCAATTGTTGCTAAGAAACCAAAACCAACAATATAGTTAAGTCCGTATAAAAAAAACTGTTTTTCACTTAATTTGTTTTTCATAAATATTCCTAATGTAAAAATCTTACACCATTTTTCAATAAAATTAAACAAAAAGTTAATTTTTTGTCTTTTTTTAATTAAAAAATTAACTTTTGTTATTATTCAATGCTTTCTATTAGTCTATCAACTATTCTTTTTATAACTGACACTGAAACTGAATTACCTGCTTGTTTATATAGATGGCAATTTGCAATATCTGGTAAATTAAAATATCTGGAAAACCTTGGAATAAAAAACATTCTTTTGGTGTGATTTTTCTAATCCCTTTTTTTGTTCAAACAATTGGCACATTATGTCCACATGTTCCCATATTTGCTGTAAGTGTAGGACAAACATTTGATTTATTTTCTCTAACATATTATCTTCTTCATTGATAAATTGTTTTAGGGTTTTTTATATTTTCTTTTAATAAATTAAAATATTTAAAGTTTTTTTCAGTGTAATAATAATTATCATCAACTTTATCATTTATTATAATATCTTGAATTGTTTTTTGTAAAACTATTTGTTCTGGAAAATCAAAATTTTTATATATATTAATGTCTTTAAATGCTAATATATAAATTCTTTCTCTGTTTTGCGGTGTGTCCCCGTAAAGCATTGTATTTAAAATTTGATATTTAACAAAGTAACCTTCATTTTTTAAACTGTCTAAAATAACTTGAAAAGTATTTCCTTTGTCATGTGATATTAAATTTTTAACATTTTCTAGAAAAATTAATTCAGGTTTTTTTATCTTGAATATTCTTTCTAATTCAAAAAATAAATCACCTCTCCTTTTTGGTCATTGAACCCTTCCATTTTACCAGCTATCGAGAATGCTTGACAAGGAAAACCGACAATCATTATATCAAAGTCTGGTATATAATTTGGATCGTCTTCTCTAATATCTTTTAAATCTACTTTTAAATCAAAGTTTTTTTCAAATGTTAAGACAGCGTTTTTATTATATTCATTCGCGTAAACGATTTCTCCAATTTTTTTGAATGCTAAGTCTATGCCACCAACACCAGTAAAAAAGCTACCAATTTTATATTTTTTCATTATTAACACCCCTTTTGCAGCACGTCTCATTTTTTTGGATAGAAATATGAATATTATATTCAATCCCTATTCAAAAAATTCAACTTCTCCTGTATTCATATCAATTATTTCATAGTAACCATGTTTATTATCTTTTATTATTTTTTCAATAATTGAAAATCTTGGTCTCTGTCCTATAGATTGTTTTTCACTAAATGTTTCTTATTTGTTAACCATTATTTCATTTAAATTCTCGATCGGAACTCTATAACAGAAAAATTTATCAGAATCATTATCCAGTCTAAAAAATTCTAAAATATCAAATTCGCTTTTTGGACCAAAAGAAGTTAAATCTGTATCATAATTACTTGTTGCTTTGATTTGTACTTTTTTGTTGTCTTTTGTAAATGCATCTTCACTTCCGTCATCTTTTGTGCTTATTTTATAATCATTTATAAGACAAGCAAGATGTTCTGTGATAGCTTCGTGTAAATTTACGCCTCTTGTATAATATTTTTTAATCAGGTTATTTAATTCTTTTCATTTAAAATACATTTGAAAAATAAATTCAGTATCTTTGTTTCTAATATTTCTTAATTTATAAGAATATAATATTTATACAATATAATTGTAATTGAAAACAATTTAATATTTATTTTTTATTTATTTTCTTAATATTAATTTAGAGTGTTTTATGCGCCTTTATACTACAAAAAAAACAAAAATATGGTATATTAAATAATATGAAAATAATAAGAAAATTCTTTATTTTAAATAATTGAAAAAGACTATTAATATCTGTTTTTATGGTTATTGCTACTATTCTTTCAATTATATTTGGTAGTGTTTTTTATTTAAGTGAAAATAATAAGAAATCTATTGATTATGGAAGTGGTATTAAGGTTGTTGTTAAAGCAGAACAAAATAACTCATCAATAACAGATTCTGATAAAACATCCGAAATATCTAATTCGTTATTTCAGAGATTGAGTGGTAGTTCATCAATAAGTGATGTTAAAGTTATTTCACATAACAACGGAACTTATGAAATAATTAAAAATGGTGATTTTGATGATAAAAAACAAAATCAATTTATCGATGAAATAATAAATAAGCCAACATTTGTTTTTACAGATAAAAATAATAATGTTTTATTCGAAAATGGTAGATTTGTTAATAATGTTTCATTAGATAAAAATAATTGAAAAAAATGATTACCACCGTTGTCTTTATCAAAACCAACAGAACATATTAGTAGAAATGAATTTAATGGAATTAAGTTAAATTTAAGCAATGATAAAGGTCAAGCAGAATTAGCTAAATTAAAAGAATATTATGATAAACAAAATGGTAAAACTATTTTAATTTGATTAAATTTAGATGAATTAATTAATAAAGCTAAAAATGAGTATCCAAAAGAATGAGAAAAATCAAAACAAAATATATGAAACTTTATTCATGTCAATAATGAAGAATTTACATTAGATAAAGACAATAGAAGACAAGCAAACGGAATAAAAAATAAAGAATTAAATATTGAAGATAACTTCTTATTATATACTCTATCAACAAATGATCTTTTTTCAATATCAGAAATAAACTTTAATAAAACATATACTAATTCAAAAGCAGCAGAACTTACAAATAAAATTAATTTTGCTTTTGCCGATTATGATTTATCTGTTGTTTCTATTTCAAATATAAATTCTTCAGAAGGTAATAAGAAATGATTTTATGCAATGATTGCAACAATTGTTATTTTTGGAATCTTAGCATTTATTTTACTTATTAATTATGGACTTCTTGGTGCATTAACTACAATTAGTTCCGCATTATATATATTTATTACATTAATTTTATTCACTTTAATGAGGGGTGAATATTCTCCAGCATCAATTACAGCAATTTTAATTGGTTTAGCTTTTATAACTGATTCAAGTATAAGTTGGTTCGAAAGACTAAAAAGAGGAGTTTTTGAAAAAGATTCACTTAAAAAGAGTTATAAAAACTCTTCAAGAAAACACTTTATAGACAGATTTAATATTAATCTTTTAATATTTATCAGTTCTCTTGTAATGTTTTATTTTACCTTTAAAGATGACAAAAACTTTTCAATACTTATAACAATATCAGTATTAACAATTGCAATTAGTGTTACATTAATCTTAAAACTTTTAAGTTACTTATTGATTAATTCAGATTTAATTAATCAAAATAAATTATGACTTATTGGTATTAAAAAAATTGATTTTAAAAATTATGAAAATGTTAAAAACTTAAACAAAAAAATAAATATTTATTCAATAGGTAAAATTAGTTTATTTATTTTACTTGGTTTTATAACAATAGGAACAATAACATTTATAACTTTATCAGCAATTAATAAAAATGTTTGATTTGCCGTTTCTTCTGATCCAAGCCTTAGTGGTGGATGAAATATTTTGATAACTGGTAATTCAGATTTAAATCAAAAATTAAGTTTAGACGATGTTAAAAATTTACAAAATGAAATAATAAACATAAAAGAATTTAATTTTAAAAATATCACTTATATTGATGAAATATCAAATACACAAAATTATTTATTAAGAATAACTTCTCATAAAGATTTATCATCATTTATTAGTAAAATAACAGAAATAGTTAAAAATTATGATTCAAAAATCAATGTTGTATCATACCAACTTACAAATTATGATTCAAATAAATCATTATTATGAATTAGTATTGGTTCTCTTGTTGTGATGTTTATTGCATCTGTTATAACTTTATTTATTTTTGGTTGAACTTATTCACTAACATTATTAATAGGATTTATTTTAGACTTATTATTTGCATTCTCTTTACTAACAATAACAAGATTCTATGTAGATAATTCAATATTTATAATATTTGCATTATTAATAATTTGATCAATTTATGAGAAAATTAACTTCTTTAACACCATTAAAATAACTGTAAAAGAAGTTAATCATCAACAAGTTATTAAGTTTGATGATGTTAAAAAACTTGCTGCACTAGCTGTTAATAAAAATCTAAATAGAACAATTTCAATTTCTACTATTATTTTCTTAATATCAATTATTATGTTAGGATTTAATATTCTTGGAAACTTACATGTTCAAGCATTTATGTTGCTTGCATTAATAGGCATTATTATTCTTAACACATTGATTACACCATTTATTTGATCATTTATTGAAAAACAAAATCAAAAATTAAAACAAAAAAGAATTGATAGTGGTTTTTGATTAATAAACAATCCAGAAGAACAAACATTTAATGGAATAAATGATTATTTATAAAAATAATAATTAACAATTTAGATAAAAAATACGTTTAGACCTTGTGTATAGATCTAAACGTATTTTTATTAAAAAAAGTGAAAAACTCAAATAAAATTATTTTCTGAGTTTAAAATTATTTTGTTTTTGTATTATTGCTATTTTCTCTTGGTCTTAGTTCACCTAAAATATTAAGAAGGGAGCTATTTAATTCGTTAAAATCTAAATTTTTTAATTTTGATTCAGCTTCTTTTAGTCCTTTGTATTCATTTGCAAAATTATAATTGTCATCAAATGTTTTTAACACTGTATCAATACTTGTTTCAAAAATTGATAAAGAAGCATCTAATGATTCTTTTGGCAAATTTTGAGATTTAAGCGCTTGTTGGACAAGATCTTTCATTATTCTAATATATTCAGACTTATATTCTTGTTTTGAAACATTCTGAGGATCATTACATGAAATAGCAAAACCTAAAGGTAAAATAGCACTAGTTCCTAAAAATGCAAATAATTTCTTATTTTTTTTCATTTTACTTCTTGAAATTATTAATTTTATTATGTATATATTTATATTTTACCAATTTTAGTATTAATCACTAAACAATTCTTATTTCTTTTATTAAATTAAATTTTTCTAATGAAACATCAGTTGGTATAACTAAATACTGTTCCAGTTTTCTTCATATATGAATATATTGAATATTAAAATCGTTTTTTCTTTCATATAAATATTTTTTAATAACATTAATATTTAAATTTTCGTGTTGTCTTCTAAAAGAAAAATTGTTTCATTCATAACTATTTTGTTTATATGTATTTATAAAAAATTTATTATCTTCAAGTTTATAGTCTCTAATACCAATATATTGTTTTAATGGTTCATCAATAGAATTTACATACATAAACTTTTTAAGAAGTATAAAATTATTAGAATTATTAAAATATTTTTTTATATTATTAAATAATATAGAGCCTTTTTTTATATAGAATAAATCATAACCTCTTATATTTTCAATACCTTTATAAGTTAAAAAATATGCAAGAAATTTTGTATTTAAAAAATCTTCATCGGGTTCACCATCTTCTTCTGTGTTTCAGTTGTTTCATATTTTTCTTGAATCATATCGATAAGAATTCATAAAAGCATATTCATCCTTTGAATACATATTTTCAACATAATTATTTGTATTATAAATATTAATAAATCTTTTTTCTGAATTCACCCAATCATTTTGAATATCTATAATATCTTTATGTCAATATTTTTGTTTTAGTCTTTTAAAAACATAGTGATCTGGATTATGATTTAAAAAAGAACAAGAATTAAGTAATATTAGAGAACTTGGAACAAGTAATTTAAAAATTTTAATTAATTTATTTAATTTTTTCATAAATTAACCTAGATTATCTTTTTTAGTTTTGTTAGGTAATTGTCTAATATATCATTCATTAAGTTTTGAATTAGCTGCATTTATAAGATCACCTGATATTAAAATCATTTTGTTCATAATTCCTCCTAAAAATTATCTTTTTCTTTTAAAAAAATAATAAAATCATTAATAATAATGTTAATTTCTCTTTGATTAATATATTGATCATTTATTATATTAACTAGAAAGAAATAATACATTATAAGTGCATTACCTTTATACTTTTTAATAAATCATTTTGAGTTGTATTTTTTTACATTCTCTTTTTCATCAAAATAAACATTAGTTATTTTTTGTGGTAAATACAAATCATCACTAAAACATAAAATGTATTTTTCTTTTATTTTTTGAAATTTCTTTAAAAATTTTGATAAATAATCGTACATATAAGATATTAAAAAAGCTGGTGGTGCAAATATTAAAAAGATATTGAATAATGTTATTGATATTGCACTTTGAATTTCTTCATATCCTTCTTCAAAGTAACCAACTCTATGTTCCATAGTATAAAATAAAAACGCACCAACGATTAAAATTCATAAAAATAAAAAAATAAATAAATATTTATAAATCATTAAGTATTTCTTGAATAATTTTTCTTGTAATTTGTAAGCTTGATCAAACATTAAATTTAATTTAATTTCTTTATCTAGTTTTTTTATCCTATCAAATACAACAAAAAACAGGTGAAATTTAACATATTTAATATAAACAAATAAAAGTATTCCCAATAATACTATGATAATACTAAATAATAACAATATTAAAGAAGTGATATAATATACCATTTTAACCTCAATAAAATAATTATAACATTATGACAAATTAAAGGTTGAAAAATAATAATTAATAAATCGTTTAACAAAAACTTTTAAACATCTATATAAGATATAAACGGTTTTTGTAAATCAAAAAGTTAAAAAGAAAAATAGTAGATTACTCTACTATTTATATATGATTATTTGAATATTATTAAATATTAATCTTCATCTTTTGATTGAATGTTTCTACGTTTAACAATTTCATCTGAAATATTTTTAGGTGTTTTTTCGTATTTTTTAAATTGCATTTGGTATGTTCCACGACCACTTGTCATAGATCTAAGTTCTGTTGAATAACCAAACATTTCTGATAATGGAACATCTGCTCTAACAATAACAGCACCATCATTTCTTTGTTCTTGATCATTTACAAGACCTCTACGACGTGATAAATCACCAATAACATCACCCATATGATCAGAAGGCACAACTACTGAAACGTCCATAATTGGTTCAAGTAAAACAGTTCCAATTTGGTCTTTTGCTTTTGTAAGAGCTTTTGAAGCAGCAATTTTATAAGCCATTTCTGATGAATCGACATCATGGTATGATCCATCGAATAATGTTGCTTTAATATCAATCATTGGATATCCTGCTAAAATACCAACAGCCATTTTTTCTTCAAGACCTTTTTGAATTGATTTGATGTATTCTTTTGGAATTTTACCACCAACAATTTTATCAACAAATTCAAAGCCTTCATCGTGGTTTGGTTCAAATTTAATTCACACGTGACCATATTGACCTTTACCACCTGATTGTTTAATGTGTTTCCCTTCAACTTCTGCTGATTTAGTAATTGTTTCACGGTATGAAACTTGTGGAGCACCTACTTTTGCTTGCACACCAAATTCACGTTTTAAACGATCAACAATAATATCAAGGTGTAATTCACCCATACCTGCAATAATTGTTTGACCTGTTTCTTCATCTGTGTAAGTTCTAAATGTAGGATCTTCTGCAGCTAATTTTTGCAATCCTAATGATAACTTTTCAGTAGCCGCTTTTGATTCTGGTTCAAGTGCTTGTGAGATAACCGGTTCAGGGAAAACCATTTTTTCTAAAACGATTTTTGCTGACTTTTCGTCAATTAAAGTATCACCTGTTGTTGTATATTTAAGACCAACAGCAGCAGCGATATCACCTGCACGACATTCATCAATCTCTACACGACTATTTGCATGCATTTGTAATACACGTCCTATACGTTCTTTTTCACCTTTTGTTGAGTTAAATACATAACTTCCTTTATTTAATACTCCACGGTATACACGGAAGAATGTTAATGAACCAACAAATGGGTCATTCATAACTTTGAAAGCTAATGCAGCAAAATTTCCTTCATCTGTTGCTTCAACTGAAACTTCATTTTCACCTTCGTGCGCTTTAATAGCTGGAATATCTAATGGTGAAGGTAAGTAATCGATAACTGCATCGATCATTTTTTTAACACCTTTATTTTTAAATGATGTTCCACAAACTACTGGGAAGAATTCTGATGTTAAAGTAGCTTTTCTAATTGCTGCTTTAAATTCATCTTCGCTTACTTCTCCACCTTCTAATACTTTCATCATTAATTCTTCATCAAAAGCAGCGACTGCTTCTAATAATTCTTGACGTTTAATTTCTACAACATCTTTTAAGTTTTCTGGAATAGCTGTTGCAAATTCTTCTTCTTGTGCTTCACCATTATATGTGAATGCTTGTAATGTTACTAAATCTATTAATCCTTTAAAATCAGATTCAGCACCAATAGGTCATTGAATAGCAACTGCGTTACCTCCAAGACGTTGTTTAACAGAAGCAACAGAAGCAGCAAAATCTGCACCAGCTTTATCCATTTTGTTAACATAAACAATACGTGGAACCTTGTAATTTGTCGCTTGTCTTCAAACTGTTTCTGTTTGTGGTTCAACTCCTGATTGAGCATCAAGAACTGCAACTGCACCATCTAAAACACGCAATGAACGTTCAACTTCAACTGTAAAGTCAACGTGTCCTGGTGTATCAATAATATTAATTCTTTTACCTTTTCAGAATGCTGTTGTTGCAGCAGAAGTAATTGTAATACCTCTTTCTTTTTCTTGATCCATTCAGTCCATTTGTGAACCACCGTCATGTGTTTCACCAATTTTGTGGATTTTTCCTGTGTGGAATAAAATTCTTTCTGTTGTGGTTGTTTTACCTGCATCAATGTGGGCCATAATACCGATGTTACGGTAATCTTTTAATTCGTAATCTCTTGCCATAATTTAATTATAAATTTTGTTTAAAGAAATTATCATCTGAAATGAGCAAAAGCACGGTTTGCTTCAGCCATTTTGTGTGTATCTTCACGTTTTTTGATTGCTCCACCTGTTTTGTTTGATGCGTCGATGATTTCATTTGCTAAACGAAGATCCATTGTTTTTTCATTTCTTAATCTAGCGTATTGCACTAATCATCTAAGTGCTAAAGTTTGTTTTCTACGTACAGGAACTTCTGTAGGAACTTGGTAGTTTGTTCCACCAATTCTTCTTGTACGAATTTCTAATAATGGTGTAATATTTTCAACAGCAGCTAAAAATACTTCCATTGGTTCTTTTTGTGTTTTTTCTTTAATAACTTCAAAAGCAGAATATAAAATATCTTGTGCTGTTGATTTTTTACCGTCAAGCATAATTTGATTAATTAATTTTGTAACTATAACAGAGTTAAAAACTGGATCAGCAAGTACTTCACGGATTGGTGCTTTTTTCTTTCTTGACATAATTGTCCTCCTAAATTGTTTATTTTAAATTAATTTACTTATGCTTATTTTTTAGCTTTTTTAGTTCCGTATAAACTACGTCCTTGGTTACGTTTTGCAACACCAGCTGCATCTTGTGTTCCACGAACTATATGGTATCTAACACCAGGTAAATCTTTAACACGTCCACCACGAATTAAAACAACAGAGTGTTCTTGTAAGTTGTGTCCTTCCCCTGGAATATATGCTGTAACTTCCATTGTGTTTGATAACTTAACACGAGCATATTTACGTAACGCTGAGTTAGGTTTTTTAGGTGTCATTGTTGCAACACGAGTACATACACCACGTTTAAATGGTGAAGCCATTTTTTTAGATTTTTTAATAAGTGAGTTGTAAGTTAAACTTAATGCAGGAGCATTTTGTTTTTTAACTTTTGATGTACGACCACTTGTAACTAATTGATTTGTTGTTGGCATCTTAATTTATCCTTTCATTTAATATAAGATTAATTTTTAATAAAAGCCATTTTTAAATAGCTTATATATTATAACATTAACAACAGTTCCGTGTGTATCATATTTTTAATTTTTTATTACTATAATATAGGGATAAAAGTATTTTAATTGTGTTTTTATTTAATTTTTCTTTTTAAAAAAACTCAATAAAAACACAAGTATTTATAAAATAATAAAAAATTTTAATAAATATTATTTTTATTTAAAATATGGAATCATTTTTACATAAATAAACACTATATCATATATAAAAAGGATTCTTTTGAATATTTATTTTTTATTTTTAATATTTATTAACGCAAAATCAATTTTAAAGATGTAAAATTTAAATATAAGGAAAAAAATATGAAAATAAAGAAAATATTTAAAAAATTAATTTTAACGTCTGTTATTACTATTCCATTTAGTGTTGTTGCTTCTAATGTTGAAAACCAATACGAAGAAATACCACAATTTATTTATGAAGAATTAAATAAAATAAATGAATTATATTATAACAAGTTGGGTATAAAAATTTAATAAAACAAGTGTTCAATCAAGCGAAATTTTCAATAACGTTGGTGTAATTGAAAATGGTGATATTAAGTCTAATAGCATAGTTTTAAAAAATAATAAAAATAAAATATTTAAAGTGGGTAATTTCGCAAACACCACAACAGAAGATAATCACCCTATTGGTGTAATTTCATTAATTGGTACAAATAGTGGGATAAACAAAAATGCTAATATTTTTTATTCATCAATTGTTGGAAATGGAACAAGTTTTACTGAAACAATAAATAAATTCAAGGATGAAAATGGTAAATTTAAAGTGAAATTAATTAATATCAATTTAGGTTTGCCTACTTTTGAAAGAAATTATGAATTTCATAAGTCAAAAGTAAAAAATAATAAGGAAATTATTATAAAACCAAAAGACGTTAATGAATATTATGATCTACGTGAGTTATGGTTATTTTATAAATTATCTTCTGATGATTATTTTTATAAAAAATGAAAAACAACAATTGAACAAAATTGACAATTATTAGATAAAGAAGCAAGACTTAATGATATAAAAATAATTATGTCATCAGGAAATTTTAATAACTTTATTGATACATTAATAAAAAAAATCAGAAAAAACATTGTTGTTTTTACAAAATAAAAATTTTAATATTACAGAATTACAAAATGGTTTAGATTTAATAAGACGAATAACAACATTACCTGAGGATTATCACAGAAATTCATGAAATGAAATATGATCCTTTTTTAACGATGAAGTTGAAGTAAATAATTTTATTAACGATTTAAGAAATAATTCAAAACATATCATAAATGGTTTAAAGAAATATCAGAGTATTCAAGACTTTGAAGGAATTATTACAGTTGGTTCGGTTGATTTTAATAATCAACATACAAATTTTTCATCATATGGTTATATCAATAATGATAATCTACCATTTGTTTCTTCATACGGCGAAGGTATTTATCGAGAAAAAGATAAGAGTATTTTTGAAAGTTATAAAAAAATTAAAGATTATTTATTAACAAACCCTAATATAGACCCTCAACATAAATCGGAACTTCAGTATTTAATTGATTTTAATGGTACAAGTAAAGCGGCACCACTTATAACTGGTTTAATTTCTCTATTACAAAATCAAATAAAAAGAAACTTAACAATAAGTGAAACTAAATTGTTATTAGCTGCTTCATCAAATTATGCAGCAACAAAAACAGATATATTAAAAAATAGTGATAGTGATTTGCCAAGTAATACAAAAAATGAATATTGTAAAGATAATAGAACAAAAAATAAAACAGGTTTTGGCATTCCAAAATTATTCAAAATGAAAAAAATTATAAAATCGGAATAATATATGGATAATTCAGAGTGAAAAAATATTTTTAAAAAGATTAAAAACTATGAAACTTCTGTTATTAATCTAGATGATTTATATTTAAAAAAACAAACTAAAAATATAACTTCAACATTTATTCTAACCAAAAAGAAATCATTTTATGATGAAATAACTAAGGAGATAAAGGATAATAATAATGATGATAATGTTCAAGTTTATGTAGAGATTAATAATTTATTACATGATCATAAAAATATAGATATTAAAAAACAATTGATTAATATTGGTAATAGTAACAGAAATTCCTATAAAGTTTACTCAACACTATCTTTTGAAGTTGATAATACAAAAACTGAAAGATTAAAAATTAGTGATTCTAAATCATCCGAACATGAAAGAACTTATTTCGGTGAATACGAAAAAATGAAAAACGGTTATTTAAAAACAACTTTATACTTAAAAGAATTAGATTTATATAGATCTTTATTAAGAAAAGAATTAAATCGCAAACTTTCTGAAAAATACAATACAAATTTTAATTATAAACAACGTCAAAATGATCCATTAAACAAAATTTATGAAGAAAAAATTAATTGATTAAACAAAAAATATTTTGATTACATTTTTGAAAATTGAGATTTTTCTAGTTATATAGATGTGGAGTATAAAAATGATTAAATTTAAAAAAAATAAACTCTTAATTATGTCTGTTTCGTCTTTAATTATAGCAACTTCGTGTCAACAAATAAAGACAAATGTATATAGTAATCAAAAAAATACCATCGATTATAAATACAAACAAAACATTTTATTTTTAGAACAAGGTAAAATAATTTCACCAAACATTTCTGAAAAATTTTTTAGCAATAGTTTTAGTTTAAAAAATAAAAAACTTATTGAAAACTTTTTAGATACAATGCCATTTGGGGATGATTTTAATAATCCTAAAACTAAGAATTTTTATCGCTTATTTCTAAGATATGCAATTTACTATCAAAATAATTTAAGTGATTTTGAAAACAATAGTGAAAATAATTTATTTAAAAAACTAACAGATTTAGGTTTTGGTCAAGTTTTAATTAACGATATTGGAAAAGATTTAACACCTAATTATAAATTTTCAGAAATTATTAGTCAAATTAATCATCTGTTACTAAGAATATCCTATGAAAAAATTCCAAAAGTATTAAAGGATAATTTATATTCAAATTTGAACTATAAAGTTAAAAATGATAAACTTGACTATAAAATTGAAAATAAATCTCAGTTTCAATTATTACAAAACAATGAACCTTTAAATATCTTTTACAAGGATGTTTATCCAAATATTTTAGAAACTGTTTACAAAAGAAATTCAGAACAAAAAAATATAGAATTTGAAATTTCTAATGTCAAAATAAAAGAAGTTGAAGCATATAAAACTTCAAAATATATAAATTATAAAAATCTTTCTTCATTAAAAAATAACAAAAGAATTATTTTGGAATTCACATCAAATAAAGATTTAAATAATGAGAATTTTAATATTAAAATAAATGCTAAAAATTGACACTCAAATAATCAAGAATATATTTTTAATAATATAAACATTATCTATAAAGAAAATCTTGATAATTATAAAAACTTTATTTTTTATAAATTAGATGAAATAAGTGATAAAAAAGTTTGACACATTGACATTACAGATAATATAAAAATGAAAGAAAATGCAAAAGAGGGACTGTACGATATTTTGTGTAAATTCTCATAAACTTATTTTTTGATAATAAGAGAATTGCGATAGCAAAACACAAATCTGGTCTAATTATAA
>NZ_JHWE01000007.1 GCF_000622205.1 Mycoplasma leonicaptivi ATCC 49890 | reverse complement strand
CATATTTAAATTATACAAGTTAATTTTTTGTTTAAATCTATAAATTACGTGCTTAGTAAATTTAATGTTATTTTGATTACAAAAATTAGTTCAAAATAGTTGTTCACTAGCAAAATTATTATTTGCTTTGTAATACTCTTTGATTCAAAATTCTCATTGTTTGTGTGATAAATGTTTGCTCATTTTTATGGGCGAAGCCCGAGGGGTATACCCCTCCCCCTTCCTTTTGTTTTATAAAAGAAAACACAGAAATAACTGTGTCATTTCTGTGTCCCCCTTTATAATGAGAAAAAATTCTAAATATGAACTAAAAAAAAGAGAAATGATTTCTTTTATTAAAAATAATATGAAAAGGCCTAATTTAGAACTTTCACAAAAATTTAATTGTAGCAAAAGAACAATAACAAGAACTAAAACATTAATTAAATTAACAGAAAAAAATAAAATAAATTGTAAGCATAAAAACACAAATAATAAAAATGCTGCTAAATATTCAAGAGATGAAGTTAAGTTATGGATTAAAGAATATATTAAATCTTATGAAAATGAATATAAACTAAATAATAACATAAGAAAAGAAAGCATTTCTTCTTTTGTGAAATTTGTTAAAGACAATTATCCACAGGCTCACATAAATTATAGTTCTATTATTAATTTTTGTCGTAAAAACAATTTACTAATTAGGTGCAATTACAGAATAAGAAAAGGTAAATAATTTTAGAAAAACCTTTCTGACATATGTCAGAAAGGTTTTAAATATAAAAAACAAAAATTTATTAGATAGATTACCTAAGCTAGTTCTTATTTTGTTAAAATTTTAATTCGGAAATTTCTACATTCGATAAAAATTTATCTGAAATTTTTTTGTCTGTAAGTCAAGAAACAGATACAGTACCCATTGAAGCTGCACTTGCATTAATAAGCGCTTGTTTTGAATTTTTATTTAATAAGTAATTTGAAGTAAAAATAGATATCATTGTATCTCCTGCTCCAGTTGCAGACACAACATTTATTTTATTTTTAATTGCTGACTTATAAAAATTATTATTTTCATCCAGTAAGTATGAACCTTTTGCACCATTTGAAATTAATATATTATTCGCTCCTTTTTCTTGCAATAATTTAGCTGCTTGAAAAATTTCATAATCACTTTCAAAATTTTTATTAAATATAGAATTTAACTCATCTAAATTAGGTTTAACAATATAAGGTTGATATTTAATAAAATCTAAATAATTTGGTGTGTCAACATCAAAAATTATTTTGATTTTTTTATCTTTTAAAATTTCAAGTATTTGTTTCAATAAATTCTCATCACTAACACCCATTAGCATTAAAATATCATCTTTTTGAAAAGTTTTTAAAATATTAAATAATTTTTCTTTTTCTTCTTGATTTAATGCAGTTTTAGGACCATTTAGCTCAAAGTTTGTTTTTGATCCATAATATTTAATATTCGTTCTTGTTCTAACCTTAACATCTATATTTATTAGTGATTGTTTTTCATTTTCAAAAAGCGAATTAAATTGTTGAAATGTATTTTTATCAAATAATGTAATAGCTTTATTTTTAAAACCATGTCTGCTTAAAACAATAGAAGCATTTATCCCTTTTCCACCTGGTAGGATTTCATAATTTTGATATCTGTTTACTTTATTGAGTTCAAAATCATCAGATTTAATTAAAAAATCTATTGCAGGTGAAAGTGTTAAAGTATAAATCATATTAATTTGCTTTTTGTCTTTTAGCACGTTTCTTAATTTTAAATAAATTTGGATATTTATTATTTAAATAATTCATTAATAGCATTGTTCCAGCAGATGCAAATGCTCCAACAATAATTGCTGATAATCAGAATAATATACCAAATCCGATTTGCATTCCAAGTGATTCAAATAAATTAGATTTTGCTAAGAAAATTACAAAGATACCACCATGTGGTGCAATAATATTAACAGAAAGTGCTGCAGAAATTATACCTGCTACCGCACCACCAACTATATTAGCTGGAATTAACATTTTTGGTCTTTTACTTGTATAAGGTATCGCTCCTTCTGAAATAAATGAAGCACCGAAAATAATATTTGATCATTTACCTGCTTGAATATCCTCTTTAGATCAAAGTTTTTTAGATATAAACATAGAAATAGAAATACCAAGAGGAGGAACCATACCAGAGGCCATAACAGCAGCCATAGGTATTGAACTTGTACCATTAGCAATTGTTAATGTTCCAAAAATATAAGCTGCTTTATTAATTGGACCACCTAAATCAGTTGCCATCATTACCCCAAGGATTAAACCAAGAATTCATGCAAGATATGGTTTAGATTCAAATAATTTTAAGAATAAAACTAAACCAAGATTTATGTAGATAAATACAATATTTAATACTCAGAATAAAATAGCAATAGTTACTGTTCCGAGAACAGGTATAAATAAAATATTTTTAATTCCTTGCATTGTTTTTGGTAATTTACCAAAAACATATTTAGAAAATACAATAACCATTGCAGCAGCAAAAAATGCTCCAAGAATACCACCAATAAATCCTGATCCTGTTCCAAGAAAACTACCTGAATCGAGGCCGCTTGATGCAATAGATTTTGCTAAAAATCCATAGGTTCCAGCAAGAGAACCACTTGCTATATTACCTACAACAAAACCTGGAAGTAGTCCTTGTCTTCCTACAAGAGAAAATGCTATATATGCACTTAAAATTGGAACTGCAAGTCCTAATCCTATTTTTCCAATATCAAAAATAGTTTTTGATACATAGTGATTAAATCCGAAACTACTTAAAAAAGTCTTAGAATTAATGTCTACACCACTAGCAAGTCCTATTATCATATCTAATAAGAAAGCAAATGCTAAAATTATTCCACCAAAAACAATAAATGGAAGCATATGTGAAATCCCTGTCATTAGAGATCTATACATTCTCTTACCAAAACCATCAAAAGAAATTTCTGCTTCTTCTGTTGAAGATTTAGAATTAGAAGAAATTTTTTGTCCTTTTTGATTTAAAAGTTTTTCTATTTGTTCTTCTGTTGTGTGAATTGCTTTTTGAGTAGAAACCTCTAACACATTATCATGATTAGTAAATCTACTTTTTTCAATTTCTCTATCAACAGCAAGTAAAACACCTTTTGCATTTTTGATTTCATCTTCACTAAGCTTGTTATCAATACCTTCTGCACCTTGTGTTTCTACTTTGATTTTTACACCCATTTTAGTTCCATATTCAAGAATTTTTTCTTTTGCTAAAAATGTGTGAGCAATACCGGTAGGACATGCTGTTACCGCAACAATATCATATGTATTATTACTACTTCAAACAGATGTTTCTTTTTTAAGAATATCTTGTTCTAATTCATCTAATAAACTAATAAATTCATCTTTATTTGTTATTTCATTTATTCTTTTATTAAAATCTGGATTAATTAAAATTTGAGATAATTTTTGCATAATTTTAATATGAGAATTATCTCTTTCTTTACCTGATAAAACAATACCAAAAATATAATTAATATCTTGGTTATCAATTGATTTTCAATCTAAGTTACTTGTTTTAATAAATACTAAAGTATTTTTTAAAACAATATCAGATCCAATATGAGGCATAGCGATTTTATCACCAATACCTGTTGAAGCCTGTTGTTCTCTTTGTTTAAAAAGATTTAAAGCCTCATGATAATTTGATACATATTTCTTGTTATATAATTCATTTGCAATAAATTCTAAAGCTTGATCTTTATTTTTAAATGATTCATTAAGAAAAATAGTATCTTTATCTTTAAATAAACTTGTTATTTTCATTTTTCCTTTCATTTTTTTGTTTTTTTAATTATAAAGTTTTTTAAGGAACATTAAAATAAAAGTCTGGAAATTTAACCATAAAATTGCAAAAAAGTGTTTTACAACAAAAAATATAAAAAGTAGAGATCTTATTAGTAATAATATCTAATTATGATTTCTACTTTCATTTGTATGAATTTTATTTTATATATTTTTTAAATAAATTTTTACTTAATTTTTCAAGTTCATTATAAAAGATTAACCCAAAACCTAAAACTATTGGAATAATTCAATATAAATTATTATAATTTGTTATTTTGCTTATCGAAGCCATTTTAAAAATGTCAGAAATACCAGGAACAAACGCTGCAATTAAAACACAAGCAAATGAAGATAAACTAGCTAAGTAAACAAGTTTATATTTTTTAAGATTACATAAAAATAATGATTTTGAACTCATTAAATTAATAGAATTTAAACTAGCTCCTATACCAAGAGTTGTAAACATTGCTGTTGAAGTAAGTTTAATAAAGTTATCTGAATCAACATTATTTTTTGATGCAATAATTCCAACAAATAAATATGAAAAAATAGAAATTAAACTTAAAACAACACTTTGAATAATTAATTGAGTTCCCATTCCTCTTGCAAAAATGCTTTCAGATTTTTTAAATGGATTTCTTTTCATTACATCACTATCATTAGGTGTCATCCCTAATGCTATGGCTGGTAATCCATGTGTTAATAAATTAATTCATAAAAGTTGCGATGCAGATAAAATAATTAATTGTTGATTTTTGATTTGATTCTTAAAAACAAAAGAAAGAACAAATAAACCAAATAACATTACAATAATCTCTGTTAAAGAAGATACTAATAAATTTAAAATTACTGATTTAATGCGATCAAAAGTCTCTCTACCTCTTTTAATTGCTTTTACAATAGTTGTAAAATTATCGTCAGTTAAAATCACATCTGCTGCTTGTTTTGAAACATCTGTTCCAGTTATACCCATTGCAACACCAATATCGCTGGCTTTTAATGCAGGTGCATCATTTACTCCGTCCCCTGTCATAGCAACCACTTGATGATTTTGTTGTCAAGCTTTAACAATACGTAATTTATCTGAAGGATTTACTCTTGCGTATACTGAAATATGTTTTACCCTTTCCTTTAATTCTTCATCACTAATTTTAGCTAATTCATAACCTGTTAAAGCAATATCGTTATCAGAATATATACCTAATTCTTTTGCTATTGCTACTGCTGTTGTAATATGATCACCAGTGATCATTATTGGTTTAATACCTGCTTGTTTTGCTTGATAAATACTTTCTTTTACTCCAGATCTTGCGGGGTCAATCATACCAATTAGACCAAGAAACTCTAAGTCTTGCTCATCAGGAAGATCTATTTGATTTTTTGGTACTAAAAGTTTTTTATATGCTATTGCAATAACTCTGTAAGCATTATTTGATCATTCTTCAACAATATGCATATATTCATTATTTTGATTTTTAGATTTAGATAAAATAACATCAGGTGCACCTTTTGTAAAAATAAAATATTCGTCATTTTTATTTTTAACAAGTATTGACATACATTTTCTCTCGCTATCAAATGGTAATGAATATAACTTTTGATATTCTTTATTAAAAGTTTCTTCTGTTAGATTATTATCTAAACCATATCTTAAAATCCCAGTTTCTGTTGGATCACCAATTTCAATAATATTATTATTTTCATCTTTTGATATTTTAGCATCACAACAACCTACTAAACCATATAAAGCAAGTGAATCTGCTATATTAGATGAATTGTTAACATCGAAAAATTTAACAACAGTCATTTTGTTTTCAGTTAATGTTCCAGTTTTATCAGAGCAAATAATACTTGTTGATCCTAAGGTTTCAATTACAGGGAACGCTTTAATAATAACGTTTTCTTTAGTCATTTTAGACACACCTATAGCCAATAAAACAGTTGTAAAAGTAATAAGACCTTCTGGAATTGCTGCTACTGCTAAAGAAATACCAATAATTACTGAATTTGAATATGTTTCCGGATTGTTTCAATTGCCACCAAACACTGTATTTGTTAATATTAATTGTGACAATGTTGTTATAAAAAGTAATGTAACACCTAAGATTCCAAAAATTTTGCTAAGTTTGTTAAGTTTAATTTGTAATGGTGTTAATTGCACCTCTTGTTCTTGAATTAAAGAATTAATTTTCCCGATTTCAGTGTTTTGTCCGGTTTTTAAAACAAGAGCAATTGCTCTACCGTTTGTAACGTAAGTACCTGAAAAAATTTCACTTTTTCTCTCTCCAAGTGGTGTATTTGGATCATAAATAATATCATCTGAATTTTTATCAACTGCAACTGATTCACCAGTTAATGCAGATTCAACAACCTGTAATGAAAAAGATTCTAAAAGTAAAGAATCAGCACAAATAGCATCACCCGCCTCAACAATAATTAAATCACCAGGAACTAATTTATTTGAAGGTATATATTGTGTTTTATTATCTCTTATAACCTTAACCATTAATTCATTATTTTTTTCAAGTGCTTTAACAGCTTGATTACTTTTGATTTCTTGATAAGTACCAAGCATAGAGTTTAGCACAATAACAATTAGTATAATAATTGGTTCAATAAAACTTACTATTATTTCAGAAGTCTCTGGTTTTTCACGAGATCCAAAAGTTTCATAAAAAGCTACTCCTAAACTAAATGCTGCTGCTATTAAAAGTAATATAATCATAAAATCTTTGAATTGATTAAAAAATATAGCAATAATGCTTTTTTGTTTTTCAGAATGAATTATATTTTCACCATGTTTATTTAATAAATCCTGACTTTGTTTTTGTGTTAAACCTGTTTTATTTTTTATATAATCTTGATTTTTCAAATTTTTACCTTAGAGAATTTCTATACCTTTCTTTTTCATTTCATTTTTATATTCTTCTGGTCAATAACTAGACTGAACTTCACCAATATGTGCTTTTTCAAGTAAAAACATACTTAACCTACTTTGACCAATTCCACCACCAATAGTAAATGGTAGTTCATCATTAATTATAGCTTTATGATATGGTGAAATTTGTTCAACTTCATTAGCTGATTTTTTAGATTGATTTACTATTGAGCTAGCATCAACTCTAATCCCCATTGATGACAGTTCAATTGCTTTATTTAAAACATGTGAATAAACAACTAAATCACCATTTAAATTTCAATCATCATAATCAAAAGCTCTCAATGAATGTATTAAACCAGATTTTAATTCGTGACCTATTTGATATATAAATACACTACCTTTTAATTTTGTTATAGCTGTTTCTCTTTCTTTAATTGAAAATTCTGGATACATATTTTCAAGTTCTTGTGAACTTATAAAATAAACTTCTGATGCAAGATTGTTTTCTAAAATTGGAAATTCTAACACTAGTTGTTCTTTTGTATATAAAATAGCATCATAAATATTTTTTACAGTGCTTTTTAAGAACTCAATATTACGATCTTTTTTATCAATTATTTTTTCTCAATCTCATTGATCAACATAATATGAATGTGTATTATCTAAATCTTCTTCGCGACGTATCGCGTTCATATCTGTATAAATACCTTCGTATAAGTCATAATGATATTGTTTTAAAGCGTTTCTTTTTCATTTAGCTAGTGAATGAACAACTTCTAGATGAATACTACTGTTCTTTGGAGAGAAAGCAACAGCTTTTTCACCATTTAAACCATCGTTTAAGCCTGTTTCTTTTTCAAGAAACAATGGTGCAGTTGCTCTTGTTAAATTTAAATTACTTTGTAATTTTTTTTGAAAGATTTTTTTTAAATCTTGAATTGCTTTTTGTGTTTGTTTAATATTTAATTTTGATTTATACATAATTAAATTTTAAAACAATATATTTTTTTTAATAATTTTTTTTATTTTATATAGATAAAAAATACTAATTAAAATTTGATTATTTTATATCTATATATTAATATTAATTTTTTTGATAATATATAGCAAAATTTTTAAAAATATTTTTTTAATGCTATATTTAAGTCATATAATTTTTTCTAAACTTATAATTGGGAAATAAATTGTTAAATTTTAAATATAAAAATATCAATTAATCTTTTAATTGATTAATTGATATTTACTCATCTTCTCATTCGAATTGGAAACCATAAACAGTGACTATATCACCTTTTTGAATCCCTCTTTGAATAAGTTCGTTTCATACACCAATTTTTTTAAGTATATTATTAAATCTTAGTAAATTATCATATGTATTAATTGGTATTTTATAATAAAGTTCTTCAACTTTTTTTCCTGTTATATCAAAATAACCTTTATAAGGTGATTCAATTATATAATCTGGTTCAAATTCAATAACCTTTATTTCATCTTCTTCGTTTTCAATTGTTTGGTATTGATTATTTTTTATAAGTTCTACAAGACCAGATTTAACTTCATCTAAATTTTCTCTAAAAATTGCAGAAATTTTAATTACTTTTATATCAGGATATTTTTGTTTGAAATCTTGATAATGTTTTTCAAACATCGGTAAATCAGATTTATTTGCAATAACTAATTGTGGTTTTTGTTCTAATTTAAAATTATAATTTTTTAATTCATTATTGATTGTTTCAAAATCTTCAATAGGATTTTTATCTTCAGAACCAAAATCAATAATATGTGCTATAACACGACAACGCTCAATATGTTTTAAGAATTGGATTCCTAAACCCTTACCAAGAGAAGCACCTTTAATTAAACCAGGAAGATCTGCTACTGTAAATGATGACTCAAAATATTCAACCATTCCTAGTTGAGGAACTAGTGTTGTAAATTCATAATCAGCTGTTTTTGCATTAGCATTTGAAACTGAATTTAAAAATGTTGATTTTCCAGCAGAAGGTTTTCCTACAACACCAACATCTGAAAGAATTTTAAGAACAATTTTTGCTTCAAATTTTTCACCTGGCATACCGTTTTCAGAAATTCTTGGCGCGGTATTTTTTGTTGTTTTAAATTTGTTATTACCACGGCCACCTTTTCCACCTTTAGCAATCAAATAAGGTGTATTAGTTTCAATAACATCAGCAACTAGTTTTTTACCATTATAAACAAGTGTACCAATCGGAACTTTGATATATGTGTCTTGAGCGTTTGCACCATAAAGATTTTTAGGTCCACCTTTAACACCATCCTCAGCAACAATATGTTTATTTTTATAAAAACTTAAAAGAGTGTTTTTTCCACTATCACCAACAAAGTAAATATGTCCACCGCGGCCACCATCACCACCATCAGGTCCACCTTTATCAACGTGAGCCTCACGTCTAAATGATATCATACCATCACCACCTTTTCCAGCCTGAACCGAAATTGTGATTTCATCTATAAATCTTGCCATAATACTCCTTATTTGTGATATTTAATATTATTTTTAATTGTAAAAGCTCTATATATTTGTTCAATTAACATTATTCGAAATAATTGATGTGGAAAAGTCATTTTAGAAAAGTTTAGTTGTTCTTGAAAATAAGATTCAATAACACCATTTGAACCACCTATTATAAATGTTAAATTATCTTGTTCAGTTATTTTTTTAGAAAAATCAACTGAATCGATTTGCTTACCATTTAATGATAAATAAATAACTTTTGAATTTTTTGGTATTTTTTGTAATATTAATTCGGTTTCTTTTTGTTTTTTAAGATCAATATTTTCTATTTTTTGTTCTTTAATTTCGATTAAATTAATTTTTGCAAAAAAATTAATTTTTTTTAAATAATCATCATACAAAACTTGATATTCTTTAATTAAAGAACCCACTGCAATAATATTTATTTTCATATTATTTTTTGCTTGCTATGTGAAACATTAACATTTGAATATCAGCAGGATTTATCCCAGAAATGCGCGATGCTTGTCCTATTGTTGTTGGTTTAATACTTTCAAGTTTTTGACGTGCTTCAGTTGCTAAATTAATAACTTTTGAATAGTCGATATCTTGTGGAATTTTTAAAACATCAAGTCTTGACATTTTTTGTGCAAGACTTTCTTGTTTTTTAATATAACCATCAAGTCTTACTTTTGTTGTTAATTCATTTTTAAATTCAAAATCTCCTAAAACATCTTTTGCTTCTACTTCTGGTCTTGCTAAAACTTTTAACATAGAAACACCATTTTCAATATTATATTTTTTACCAAGTTCACTTTTTGATGAAACAAACATTGTACTTAATTCATTGATTTTTTCTTCAATTCGATTATATTTATCAATAACTTTATCATAATTTTCTTTTGTAATCAATCCAACTTCATAGCCATATTTTGATAATCTTTCGTCCGGATTATCATTTCTCAATAATAAACGATATTCTGCTCGTGAAGTTAACATTCTGTAAGGTTCTTTTGTTCCTTTTGTAACTAAATCATCAATTAAAACACCAATATAAGCATCTGAACGAGATAAAATTAATGGATCTTTTTTTTCTAATTTTTGACCAGCGTTAATACCTGCAATCAAACCTTGGGCAGCAGCTTCTTCATAACCACTTGTTCCATTTATTTGACCAGCTGTAAATAAGTTTGTAATAATTTTAGATTCAAGCGAAACTGAAATTTGAAGAGGATTTAGTGCATCATATTCAATTGCATAACCTCATTTTTGAATTTCACAGTTTTCAAGACCTGGTATAGTACGTAACATTTTATCTTGTACTTCTATTGGCATCGATGTAGACATACCATTAATATAAATAATGCTTCCATCAGCAGTTTCTGGTTCAAAAAAGATTTGGTGTCTATTTTTATCTCTAAATCTCATTACTTTATCTTCAATACTTGGGCAATACCTTGGACCAACACCTTCAATTAAACCAGAATACATTGCAGATTTAGCGATATTTTCTTCAATTATTTGATGAGTTTTTTCGTTTGTATATGTTAAATAACATGAAATTTGTTCACCGAGTTTTACACCTGAGCGATTTGAAAAAGTTAGTGCAGTATCATCAAGAACTTCTTTTTCAACTTTGGAAAAGTCAATAGACGAAGCATAAACCCTAGCAGGAGTACCTGTTTTTAATCTTTGAAGTTCTAAACCATGTTTGATTAAAGATTTACTTAAATTCATTGTTGTTTTTTGATTATCTGGTCCGCTTATCGTTATGTCTTCGCCCCGTAGAATTCTTGAATTCATATATGTACCAGTAGTTATAACACAAACATCGGAATAAATTATTTGTTCATCATTTAATTTTACTCCTTGAAAAACTTTACTTTCATCAACAAGAATTTCTTCAACACTTGTTTCAATTAAAGTTATATTAGGATGTCTTTCTAGTGAATCTTTAATTAATTTTGAATATTTTTCTTTGTCAATTTGAGACCTTAAGGCTCTAACTGCTGGGCCTTTTGATTCATTTAACATTTTAATTTGAATCATTGCTAAATCTGAAAAATATCCTTGAACACCACCAAGAGCGTCTATTTCCCTTGTGATAATACCTTTAGCTGGCCCTCCTATTGAAGGATTACAAGGCATCATTGCTAATTTATTTAAATCGAAAGACAATAAAGCAACATTATGTCCTTTATTTGCTAATGCAAATGTTGCCTCTACACCTGCATGGCCACCACCAATAACTATTGCACTGTATCTATTTATCATAATATTAAAATTTTAGCAAAAAAGTTTAATATTATTAATAAAGATTTTAAATAATATAAACGTGTAAAAAGTTAAATTTTAAATTATTTTTTAGTCAAAATTACTATTTTTAAGGAAAAATTGTTATGTATTATTTTTTTAAAAAACTTATTTTGAGTTTAATGCATTTATGCTAATATTTTAAATAACTATGAAATTAAAAAAACACAAAAAAATTTTAAATTTTTTATTTATTTCTGCTTCACTCACCACTGCTTTAGGTGTTGTAAGTTGTAAAAAAGAAATTAATGAATCAAGAAAACATGATGAAAAAAATCCTAATAACATGAATCAAGAAAACAATTTAAATAGTAATAATCAAAAATCACAACAAATTGAGAAAGATAAACAAACAGTAAATAACACTACTAATTCACAAGAACAACCAATGGAAAACAATCCAAGTAAAATAAATACAAGTGATTCTAAACAACAAGAAACAACAGAACCAAAAACTACAAATAAAGATAACTTAGATTCAAATAATAATGTAAATTCTAATAATGTAGAAAATAATCAAAATGTTACAAACAACCAAACAAATGCTAATGATAAAAATCAGTTAAATTCACAAGAACAAATTGATTTTTCTGATTTAGATACAATTAACACATATGTAACTGTAGGAAACCGATTTTATTCACAAAAAAGCGCTACATCTGCTTGAATTGAATTACAAAAAAGATTTAATCAGGATATTCATGTTTTTTGGTTAGAAAGCGATATAACAAATAAATATTCTATTAATCTTGTTGATATAAATTCAACAAACACAGATGATTCAAAAGGCGAAATAACAAATATCAGTTTATCTTTTTCAAAAGATAATCAATCAAAAATTAAAAAATTTACTTTAGTGGGTTTTGAAAAATCAAATCAAAATAACCAAATTAATAATAAAGATAACTTTTTAACTCCTAATCAATTAGATGCTAAGTTTTTAAATTTATATCCTTCACTTATTGCGTATATGACTTTATATTCTGAAAATCCAAATAAATACGAAGGTATTAAGAAAACATCTTCAAGAAATGAAGAAAGAATAATTAATTTTGAAACATTAATGAATACAAATACAGATTTATTTGAAAATGATACTGTTAATTTTAATTCAAGTTTAAAATCAAGATTTTTTAGTATTAATGAAGAACTTAAAACAAAATACAAATACTCAATAACTAATGCAAAGTTTAGTGATTCTTCTGGTTTACTTGGTTTTGAAGTTTTTATTGAAAACTCAGAGGAAAATCCAAGCTTAAAAGAACCGGCTGTGACTAAATTTTATGAATTTAGTGGTTTTAAAAAAATAACTTCTGCATCAGATTTTATTATTTCAGGTTTTAATTTAACACCAGCAGATTTTGAAAAAGAAATTAATTCAATAACAAATCTTAAAAATTCTATCAAAGACAATTGGCAAAAAATTGAAAATAATAAAACATTAGATTTATTACCTTTTATTTCAGATTTTAGCAAACAATCTTTTATAAAAAAACTTTATAAAAAACTACAAGTAAATTTAGTTGATAATTCTTCAAATAGAAATTATAATGTTAGATATTCTGATCTAAAAGTGAGTGAATTAATAGGTATATCAAATAGGTTTTCACTTTATCCAATTTTAACCGATTTATCAGAAGATAAAATAATAGATAATTTTAAAATATGAATAGAAAAAGACGATTCAAGAAATGAATACTTAATAAAAGTATCATTTGATAGTAAAATAGCAATTTCTCATATGAATTCATATACCGACTTATTAGATCCAATTCTTTCGGAGAATGAAGTAATTATTTCTAATACAGTATGAGGACAACTAACTAAAATTACAGAAACAAGATAAAAAAAACATTCAGAAATATTTCTGAATGTTTTTTTTATGATAATTGCGATGCTCACACAAAAAATACAATTGCTATAGATAAAAATGTTACACTTAAAAATAAAGGTAAATTATATTTTGCTCTTTCTCATGCTGGTAAATATAAACCAGAAGACTCATAAGTTACATTAATCTTTTTAGGATTATCTTTTTTGTATGCTTGTAATTGTTTATCTTTAAAAATTCGCATTTTGTTTAAAGAATATTTATATAAAATCAAAAAAACTAATGCTAAAACCAAAAAAAGCACAGCTACAATAATTAGTGTAGTAGGTGAATAATTTTGAATATCTGCGTTTGGCGCTGATGTTGATATTTGTGAAAAATAAATGGTATTGTAAAGGTTTTTTATCATTTTTTTATTTTATCATAAACAAAATTAAAAATTGCTTTTGATTTTTAAATTTAAAAAAAACTGTGAAATTATATTCATAAAAAAGTTAAATACTACATTAGTATTCAACTTTTTTATATTATTGTCTTACTCTACCTACTGTTTCAGAAGTAGTGGCTGCTTTTGTTTTACCTTCATCAAGTTCAAGAGTTGACATTGAACCTTCTTTAAGAACAACTGTTATAACATCAGATTTAATTTTCTTTTCATTTAAAAGTGATAAGTCGACTTGAGCAATTTTATCTCCAGCACTAACTCTTTGACCTACTTCAACGAAAGATTTAAATCCTTCACCTTGTAAATGGACTGTATCAATACCTATGTGAACTAAAACTTTTACACCATCTCTTGTTTCAATTCCATATGCATGTTTTGTAGGGAAAACAACATTTACTTTACCATCAACTGGTGAATAAACATTACCAATAATTTCTGAATCAAACCTAACAACAAAACCATCACCCATAACTTTTTCTGAGAAAACACCATCTTCAAGTGATTCTAATGGCAATAAATCACCTTTGGCTGCTGTTTGGATTTTTACTGATTTTCTTGTAGTTGAAGTTGATTCTTCTTTTTTAGTTTCTTCCATTGTAACTGGTATATTTTTATTTTCTTGTTCTCATTGAGCGATTAATGTTCTTTGAGATTTAATTTTAGCATTAACTTGTTCTGCCGAAGGACCTAAAATTGCTTGTGCGTGATTTTTTCCTTCAATTTTAACAGCAACCGCTCCTGCTTGCTTTAATTTTTCTTCATTAACTTTTGATACATCTTTAACATCGTATCTAAGTCTTGAAGCACAGTTATTAAATGCTGTAATATTATCTAATCCACCATAACCTTCAACAATTGCAAGTGCTTGTGCATCAATGTTATTTGCTTGTGATGAACCTTCTTTTTTATTTAAAAAGTCAGCTTTTGTAAATAATTTAGTATTTCCGCCTCTTCCAGGTGTTGCTATGTCTAGTTTTTTAATTGCATAGTAGAACACAAAGAAGTAAATTGGAATATATCCTAAACCAACAACAATTGTTCAATAGAAGTTTGTACCTTTAGCAAATGGAATAATTCCATATAATAACATATCTAAAACTCCACCTGAAAAGGCCATAGGGATATGAACACCTAATAAATTAGCCGCCATAAATGATATAGCACACATTGTTGCGTGGAAACCTCAGAATAAGTAAGGTGCTAAGAATAAGAATGTAAATTCAATTGGTTCAGTAACACCAGTAATAAATGAAGTAAACGCTGCTGGTACTACTGTTCCAAGTGCAACTTTTCTATTTTCTTTTGGAGCAGCTAAAATCATTGCTGCTGCTGCTGCTGGAAGTCCAAACATCATAAATGAGAATTTACCATCAGCAAATCTACCAATTTTCATTCCTATTTGTTCAATAAATGTGAATAATGGAATTGAGTATTGTTGCCCATCAAGTTTGTATTCAATAGTATTACCAAATTTTAATAAATTAAGTGATGCAGAAGAATCACCTTGGAATCCATTAATATTTGCTGATACTTCTTGAACAAGATATTTTAATGATTCACCTTGTTCAAAAAGTTTACCAGAAGCTTCTTGAGTTTTAATTCAATCTGTTAATAATAAATTAACATCACCACCAGCAGATGAATATCAAAGTGGTGCATAAAATACGTGGTGTAAACCAAATGGAATTAATGATCTTTCAATAAATCCAAATACAAGAGATTCAACTCCTGCTGGTGATTTACCTAACGCTGTACCAAAATAATTAAGACCAACACCAATTCATGGTCAAAATAGTAAAAAGATTATTGCTAAAACAAAACTTACTGGAATAGCAATAATAGATACAAATCTTTTTCCACCAAAGAATGAAATTACTTTTGGTAATTGAATTGTGTGGAAACGATTGTAAAGATATTGAACAGTTAATCCAACTGCAATACCTCCAAAAACAGAAGTTTGAAGAGATTTAATTCCTAAGGTATTTCCTACTAAGTTAGTTAATGCTTTTGGATCTCTCCCTCCTTCTTTAAATAAAATTGTGTATCCAACTAATGTTTTATTTTCATCTAGTACATTTTCAATAAAAATTGATTGAATACTTAAAAACACTAAATAAGCAATAATGGTTGAAAAGACTCCAACCCCTGCTTCATCTGTAAATGCAATAACGAATGCTGCTGCAAAAAGTAATGGTAAAGCCGCAAAAACAGGATCACCTAACATTTTAATAGCATTTCCGAATAATACTAAACCAGGTTTAGAAGCATCAAGACCAGCAATTGCTGCTCCAACACCAAGGAAAAGCCCAGCTATTGACATAACAGAAATAGGTAACATAAAAGCACCAGAAATTTTTGATAATATTTTTCTGATTTTACCAGAATTACTATTATTTAATTTTTTTTCTTGTGATTGTACATCTACCTTTTTTCTAAAAAGTTTTTGTATCATTGTATTTCCTTAATTCTTGATTTTTCTCAATTTTATTAATTGAGCATAAATATTATAAAGAATTAATAATTAAAATTTTGTTATATAAAAATAAAAATAAAAAAAATAAGAAAATGTTTTCTCTTATTTTTTATTAAATATTTTGTTTTAAACAATTTTTTGTTATATTTGTTTAAAGTTTTATAAATTGAGTTTTAGACTAACTTATCAAAAACATCATCGCCTGTTTCAACAACAGTTTCAACACCAAAGTTTTTAGCAATAATATTTCCTAATGTTCCTAACCCGTTAAAATCAGGAAGAACTTTTGGTTTTTTAAATGATTTTGAAAAAATTGTTGCTGGTAAAAATTCTCTTGTGTGGTTAAACCCAGGATATAAAGGATCATTACCATGATCAGAAGTCATAATTAATAAATCATCATCATTCATAACGTTTATTAATTTTCCTAACTTAACATCTAAATCAGCAATATTTTTTGCATAACCGTGTACATTTCTTCTGTGACCATAGTGAGAATCAAATTGAACTAAATTAGTAAAAACAAATTGATTTTCTGTTTTTTCAGATGCTAATTTTATTGTAATATCCATTCCATCCATATCACCTTGACTTGCATAATGCTCAGATATTCCTTGACCAACAAAGATATCATTAATTTTACCAACTGAAATAACTTTAATTCCTGCTTCTTGAAGTCTATTTAATATCATTTCACGTGGTTTATTTGCATAATCATGACGATTAAAAGTTCTTGTAAAGTTACCAAAATCTCCAATATATGGACGAGCAATTATACGACCAACATTTCATTCTGGTTTTGAAGAACAAATCTCACGAGCTGCTTTTGCATATCTATAAAGATTATCTAAACCAGTTCATTCTTCATGGGCACAAATTTGAAGCACAGAATCAAGAGAAGTGTAAACAATAATTGCTCCTCTTTCTTTTTCTTCATGTGCTAATTCATTAATAATATCTGTGCCTGATGAAGATTTGTTACCAACAATCGGTCTTCCATCAAATGCTTTTGATAATTCATTAATTAATTCTTTTGGAAATCCATCTTCAAAAAATGTAGGAAAAGGAACAAGAGTTTTTATCCCCATCATTTCTCAATGTCCTGCTAATGTATCTTTTGCATTAGAAACTTCTTGCACTTTAGCCATATATGCTAAAGGTTTAGAAACATGATAATTACCATTTAGATTAGTAATATTACCAATACCTAATTTTTTTCAAGTATCAATTTTAAATTCATCAGACATAGAAGCTGATCTAATAGTGTTTGCTCCTGTATCCTTAAATGCTCTTTGATCTCTATCAGGACCAATACCTAAACCATCTGTTACAATCATAAAAACACGTTTAAATTTTGCCATAATACTCCTTTTTATTTTTATTTAATTGTTTTTAAAGATATATGTGTAAATATTTTACAACTTTATATTTAAAATTAAAATATCTTAATTTAAAAACACAAAATTTTATTTTGTGTTTTTGTTTATTTATCTATTTTTTTAAACCTTCTCATTTTCAATATCTAACTTCATCAATATCTATACCTACTTCTTTAATGTATTGGTTGTGGTAATCTATTTTTGAATCCATTAATTCTTGGAAATCATTTGATTCGTCTCCAAATACTGCATATGCTGCTGTTTTTGAAATGTGGAATCTATCCATTTCTGACATTAAACGAATATCAAATGAAGTTGTGATATCACCATGTTCTCTGTAACCATGAACAAATAAGTTGTGATTTTGACGTGAGAAGAAAATATCTCTAATTAATCCTTCAAAACCATGGAAAGCAAAAATAACTGGTTTATTTGTAGTAAATACTGAATTAAATTCTTCATCTGTTAATCCACGAGGGTCAATACTTTGGTGTCTTAGTCTTAATAAATCAACAACATTTACGAATCTAATTTTAAGATCTGGGAAGTGTTTATTTAAAATTGAAATTGTTGCTAAAGCTTCAAGGTTAGGTTCTGTTCCAGAAGCAGCAATAACAACATCTGGTTCTTCATTAGCGGACACTGTTGATGCTCAATCGATAACTTTATAACCTTTTTCGACTAATTCTTTTGCCTCAGATACTGAATAGAACTGATCTCTTGGTTGTTTTGAAGCAACAATCAAGTTAATAACATTTCTTTCTCTAAATGCTTTATCTAAGACAGCTAATAATGTATTTGAATCAGCAGGTAAATATTCACGAATTAATTCAGGACGTTTATCAGCTAAGTGTCCTAAAATACCTGGGTCTTGGTGTGTATAACCATTGTGATCTTGTTGGAATGCTGTTGAAGTAGCGATAATATTTAATGATGGATAATCATTTCTTCAATGTACTTTTAATGCTTTAACAACTCATTTCATATGTTGTGTAATCATTGAATCAACAACTCTTAAAAATGATTCATATGAAGCAAAGAAACCATGACGTCCAGTTAAAACATAACCTTCTAAGAAACCTTGTGCTTGGTGTTCTGATAATTGTGAATCAATTAATCTACCAGCAGGACTTAAATATTCATCTAACTCAGGATCAATTTTTTCCATTCATTGTCTATTTGTTACTTTAAAAATATCAAATAATCTGTTTGATTTAGTTTCATCAGGCCCAAATGCTCTAAAGTTATCAGGATTGCGCTTAATAACATCTGCGAATCATGTTCCAGCAGTAACCATATCTTGACCAATAATTTCTCCTGGTTTATCAAATTTTAAAGCAAAATCTTCTCAATTTGGTAATTCTAAAACTCTTGGATTTATACCACCATTTGTTATAGGTTGCATACCAAGTCTTTTATTTCCTATCGGAGCAACTTCCATAAATTCTTCTTTAAATGAACCATCATTATTAAATAATTCATGTGGTCTATATGATAATAATCATTCTTTTAAATCTTCTATCATATTTGATTTTTCTGATGTAACAGGAAGAGGAACTTGGTGAGCTCTGAAACTTCCTTCATATGTTAAACCATTAACTTTGTGAGGTTGTGTTCAACCTTTTGGTGTTCTTACAATTAAAGCAGGTCAAATTGGTCTTGTTGCTTCTTCAGCAGATTTTTGACGAGCATTTGCTCAAATTGATTGAATTTTTTCAATCGCTTGATCAAATTTAGCAGCCATTTGTACATGAATACCTTCTTGATCATTAACATCGGCTTCAACAAAAATTGCTTCTCATCCAAAACCAGCTAACATATTAGATAATTCTTCATTTGTTTTACGAGCAAAGATAGTAGGGTTTGAGATTTTTCCACCATTAACATGCACAATTGGTAATACAGCACCATCATTAACAGGATTTATAAATGATGTAGCAAATCAACCACCAGCTAATGGACCAGTTTCTGCTTCACCATCACCAATAACTGTTGCAGCAATCATATTTGGATTATCTAAAATAGCACCAGTTGCGTGTGATAAAGAATATCCTAATTCACCACCTTCATGTATTGAACCAGGTGTTTCTGGTGCAGCATGTGAAGCTGTTCCACCAGGGAACGAGAATCTTTTAAACATTCTTGTGAGACCTTCAATATCTTGTGATATTTCAGGGAATAATTCTGTATATGATTTATCTAACCAAGAATTTGAGATCATTAATTGACCACCATGTCCTGGTCCTGAAATATAAAACATATCTACATCATATTTTTTAATAACACGGTTTAAATGTGCATAAATTAAGTTTTGTCCTGGGATTGTTCCTCAGTGACCAATTGGATACATTTTAATGTCTTCAGGTTTAAGTTCTTCTAATAAAAGAGGATTTTTTCTTAAATACATTTGACCAACTGATAAATAGTTAGCTGCTCTTCATCAAGCATGCACTTTATCTAAAAACTCTTTTTCATCGAATCTTGTTTTTTTCATAAATACTCCTTTTTATATTTTAAGTTATAAATTTTATATAATTCAAAATTAATTTTTGTTTTAAAATTATAAACATTTTTGTAATTTTAAATTTCTTTTTATTTCTTTTTAACGTTTTGATTTGTCGTATGGAACACCAGCAGCTGCAGGTGCGTTTGTATTCTTGCTTGTAGCAATCATTAATAATAAAGTTAATAAATATGGCAATGCTGCAAGTAAGTCTTTATATCTGCTAAATGTTTCTCCTAATAAATTTACTCCAAAGAATGAGAATGATAATAAGAATGAGAATAATAGTGATATTAAAATAGAATATGATACTCTTCATTTTGAAGTAATCATAATAGCAAGTGCTAAGAAACCAAAACCTTGAACATCTTTTGTGATAGAAAATTCGTTAATTTTATTTAAACCTTCAATGAATAATGAACCAGCAATTCCAGTAATTATACCTAAAATAACCATTGCTTGTCATTTGATTTTATTAACATTAATTCCTGCAACGTCTGCTGCTTGAGGGTTTTCACCAATTGCTCTAAATCTAAGACCTCAGCGGGTTTTCATTAATGAAAACCATGAAACAAATGCTATAACAACTGTCACAATTAATTTATATGATATAAGATTTTGTCAACTTTCATTATTTGTACTTAAAGTTAATTCGGTTCTTTCCCTAAATGAAATTTGAGCCCCTGATTTTTGTAAATTAGCTGTAAGATAAAATACAAGTAACGATGCAATACCAGTTGCTAAAATATTGATTGCAAAACCCGAAATTGTTTGATCAGATTTCATTTTGATTACAGCAAAACCAAATAATAATGAAAACAATACTGTTGATAATGCTGCTAATGCTGTGAAAAGAATATTCATTCAAGGACCGTTATAATACTGTGAAACATCTGGGCCAGCATTAATAACATCAGTATAAATAGCACTAAATAATGAATACATTATCGCACCAAAAACTATAAATCCATTAATTGCAATATTAACAATACCGGCTTTTTCAGAGAAAATACCAGATATCGTTGCTAAAAGTAGAATACAAAAGAAGAAAGCGGCTCATGTAATTATAACCATTATTTTACCTCCATAATTTCTTCTTTAATTCCAAGTTTATTTTCAATAGATTTTGAAGTCTTGCCTAAGAAATCTACAAAAAGTTTTTCTTTAATTTTTTTGTAATTATTTTTTCTACTTCTTACTTGATTTTTGTATTTATTTTTTAAATCTAAATATTGACTTAAACCAGCGTTATATCTGTCTTCTTGATGTTCAAATCTTAATTTTGATATTTCTGAATACATTTCTAATAATTCATCATCTGTTTTCTTTGATGAACCCGAAATCATTTTAGCAATATTATTTTGATATTCTTTTTCTTTGTTTTTATATTTCATTACACGTGAAATGTGTTTGAAACCTTCTGAAATTAATTTAAATCTAACTGGAATAACATATTTAAATAAACTTATTCAATATGTTTTAAAATTCAATCAGTATTCTTTATTAGTTATTAAATAACTATATTTTGCTGTTGTTCTAACTGGTCTAAATTTATAAAATATAATTGCAAGAGCGGCCATAAAAATAATTAAACCAGTAATAATTGGGAAGAAATCAGATGTTAATTTTTGTGAACCATCTAAATTTTCAAAGTTTGATTGGGAAACATTTATTCCTGAATATAGTACTGATGTAAATATTACACCAATAGGACTGTTTAATGCAATTAAAGCAATAGCAATTGATTCAAACCCAATAGCTAATGGAGCTCTTTGACCTGTCATATGTCCATCTTTTAAAACTATATAAAAGAAACCACCAATTCCTACAAGAGCACCAGAAAGACTCATAATAGCAATTGTTAATAATTTTTCATTAACACCAACATATTTGGCGTTTGTTTTATTTAAACCAACCATCTTAATTTTATAACCAATTGTGGTTTTACTGTAAATAAATCAAATTATAAGTGCTAAAACAAGTAATAATGCAATTCCAAAATATGTAAATGCTTCTGTAACTTCTTTTGAAATGCTTAAAAGCGCTGTTCCTTCAATTGAATCAAATCAATTAAACACATCTTCTCCACCAAAAACATAATTTTCTCTTATAAATAATCAAGCTGCAAGATATGTGATAATTCAGTTTAAAAATATTGTCGAAATAACTTCATGCACTTTAAAATAAGATTTTAAAAAACCTGAAATTGCACCAATAAGTAAACCACCCAAAATAAATAATATAAATCCAACTATTAAAAACGGCACACTTATTTTGTCTAATTCAATTCTAGAATTAATTAATATTGCAAAAAATATTATTGCTGGGAATGTCATTTGACCTGACACACCAATATTAAATAATCCAGATTTAAACCCTAGCGAAACTGCTAAACCAGTAAAACCAAAAAATATAAAGAATAATAGTAACTGTTTTCTATTTAACTCATCAAATGTAAATTTAAATAAATAGGAAACAAAATCAAAAATACTTGTTTCAACTGCTTCACTACCTGAGTTTCCTAAAATCATAAAAATTAACGAAGTAATAAATAAACCAAAGAAAACCGCTCATAATGATGCATAAACTTTTTTACGGCCTGTTTTTTTATCATCGAACATAAAAAATAGTTTTGCTTTATATAATGTATCAAGAACTTTGTTATTATGATAAATTTCTTTTGCCATTATTTTTCCTCCTGTTCTTTTTTATGAGCCATGTAAATACCAATTTGTGTTCTTGTTAGGTCTTTCGCTTCTTTAACAGCAATAATTTCACCACCATTAATAACAGCAATTTTATCTGCTAATGCTAAAACTTCATCTAGTTCATAAGAAATTAACAAAATTGCTTTACCTTGCTCTTTTTCTTTCAAAATACGTTCATGAATATTTTTGATTGCTCCAACATCAAGGCCACGAGTTGGTTGATTAATTAAAATAAAATCATGTGGTGAATTCATTTCTCTACCAACAATAAATTTTTGTTGATTACCACCAGATAATTGCCTTGATTGTGAATAACCATTTCTTGCTCCACGAACATCAAATTTTTCAATAATCTGATCATTTTCATTTTGAATTGCTTTATCTTTAAAAATACCAAATTTTTGATAAATAGAATCTCATAACCTTCTTAAAACAGTATTATATTTAATATTATAATCAAGAACTAAACCATGTTTGTGTCTATCGCTTGGTATGAAAGATAAACCAAGTTTTGAAATATTGTAAACACTCATCTCATGAAGTTTTACAAATTCTTGATTTTCGTTATCATTATTGCTTTTTACAAAATAATTTTTTGTATGTTTTGCTGATAATAATATCCAAATTGCAAGTGTTGCAATTAAACTCACAACAAAAAATACAAGAGATACAATAATAGAATTTAAACTCAATACAATTTTTGTTTCATTTACAAATAAAAGTATATAACTTAGTGCTAATGTTGAAAGACTTATTGCTGAAATTCAATTAATATGAATTGATTTAGAAACTCCCTTTGCATAATCATCAGCTACTATTTTATAAACAATAAATAAAAATCAAAATAATGAAATAAATACTAAAATACCTACAATAATTGTTAAAAATGTTGTAACAAGAGATTGAATATTAGTTATAGACAAAGCACTTAACACAATTAAAATTAATGTAAATATTATTGACAAATTTTTAAATACTTTAAGTTTAAAATAATCTGATTGTGATAAGTTTTTAGAAAGATGAGATTTAATATATTGACTATATTCGTACAATTTAACTCCGAATAATTTGTTAAATAAAGTATATCCAGTAATTAAAGTTGTCGCAAAACATAAGCCAGATAAAATATATGTACCAACTCTAATATCTTTTGCTTCAAAATGTAATGATAACAAAATTATTCCAATAAGTATTGATAAAATACTTAAAGACAATAATCCTATTTTTTGCTTAATTGATTCTTTTTTAATTAAGTTTAATCTTTGTGACACAAGTGGTGTTCTTTTTAATAAAATATTTCCTTCGAAAGGTTTTTTCATACCACTAACAACATATTCTAAATCTCCTTGACCATTACCTTCAACACCAGCAATAGCAAGAATTTCGCCACTTCTTATATCAAGTGAAACATTTTTAAGAGGTTTTTCACCTTCAGTTGAAACGTTATCTATTTTAAAAATAATCTCATTTTTAGAAGTGTCTGAGTATGAATTCCTTATATTTTCTACTTCTCCACCAACCATTCTTTGAGCCATTTCTTCAATAGAGACTTCTTTAACTGAAAAATTCCCCTTGACTTGACCATGTCTTAAAACTGTCGCATTGTCAGCAACTTCTTTTATTTCACCTAATTTATGCGAAATAAAAAGAATTGTTTTTCCTTGGTTTCTAAATAATTTGAATGTATTTAATAAACCTTGTATTTCTTGTTCTGTTAAAACGGCAGTCGGTTCATCAAAAATTAAAATTTCTGAATCACGATAAAGCATTTTCATAATTTCAACTTTTTGTTGTGTGGCAACCGATTCTTTACCAGTAACTTTAAATAAGTCAAAATAAATATCAAATTTATTTTGAATTGCTTTAATTTTCTTAATAGCGTGCTTATAATTAATTATTCTTGTGGTTTTATTGATATCTTCACTTCCAAGAACAATATTTTCAAGATTTGTATAAACATCAACAAGTTTGAAATGTTGATGAACCATTCCAATACCAAGTGCATTAGCATCGTTAGGATCTTTTATTAATACTTCTTTATCATTTACTTTAATTGTTCCAGTATCTGGTTCATATAATCCAAAAAGTATGGACATCAGAGTACTCTTGCCGGCACCATTTTCGCCAATTAATGCGTGAACTGTACCTTTTCTAACTTCAAAACTAATCTTATGATTAGCTTTTATAGAACCAAAATACTTCGAAATATCTATAAATTCAATAGCATTTTTAGTTTCCATTTTTTCCTTTCTTTTTTTATAAAGTTAAAAAACAAACTTAAACTTAGTTATATAAGTTTAAGTAAATATTTAATATTTAAAACTAAATATTTTGCTTGTTTTTGAAATAATTATTTAGATTGATTTAATCCAACAATTTGTGTTAATCTTGTTATAAGATCAGCATTATTTGTAACTTTGTCTTGTGCTTCTGTACTATTAAGTTTTGCTAATTTGTTGTTATTAATAAATGCAATTTTAGCATCATCAAATGTTTCAAATTTTGCTTTTGATTCATCAATTGCTTTTTGCATTTTTGATCTTAAGGTTTCATCTTTAATAGTAGAATTTGATAAACCAACTCATTTTTGTTTGTATGATCCATACACAACTTTTTGATCACCAATTACATTACGAGATGTATCTTTGAAAACAACTTCTAAAATTGAGTCATATAATGCTTGTGCCATATTTTTTTCAATTGATGTTACAAAATTTCCTTTAAATGAAGCATCTAACGCATTAGATTGATCAACGTCAACACCAATTACAAATTTACTATCTAAGAGGTTTTTAGATCTTAAACTTTCAAGTGTTGCTGTTGTTGCTGGACCAGCAACTGGTAAAATAACATTTGGTTTTTGACCAATAACAGTTTCAATAACATTACTCATTTGTGGACCAGGTTGGAATCCAGAATTAAGTTGAATATTACCTGAAACTTTTGTTTGTAAAGTAGGATTTTCTGCATTAAAGTCAGCAATACCTTTTAAGAACCCTGTAATAAAATCAGTTACTCCATCAAAGTTACCACCACCAAATGAACCTACTACTCTTTTAGATGGATCGTTTGGATATGCTTCAGAATTAAATTTAGCTAACGCGTAACCTGTAATATATGAAGCTTCATTCACTTTAAAGTTTAATGAATATGCTTTTTCATAATCACCTTCAACAGCAAAGTCAATTCCAAAAATTTTAACATCATTTTCTATTAATTTCGCTTTGTTTTCATTAATAAATTTTTTAATGTGTTCACCGTGTCCAAAACCAACTAATACTCAAACATTTCTTTTAGCTTGTAAAGCGGCTAAATATGATTGTTCATATGCTGAAGCATTTTTTGGTTCAACATTTGCAATTTTAATTGTTTTTTTACCATCTTTCATAGTAACTTCGTCAAGTTTTTGTAACGCTTCCCATGAAGATTGATTAAATGATTTATCTGTAACTTTACCTGTATCTGTAATTAAAACCATATTTTGTTTTTTTGCTATTGCTTCCATTTCAGGAGTTAAGCTAAAATTACGTGTATTAATATTTGTTATACCATTTTGTGTTTGTGTTTTTTGACCAATATTTCCACTAGAACCACTTGTTCCAGTTTTTTCAGTAGAACCACATGAAGCAGCTATCATAGGTGCTACTGCAAAAGTAGAGGCGCTAATAGTTAATAAAAATTTTTTTAATGTACTTTTTTTCATATTTTTTCCTTCTCTTTTTTGTTTTAATGTGTTTAAAATTATATTGTTTTTTTAGAAATTAAAACAAAAAAATGAAAAAATCGCTTAAAATGTGAAAATTTTCCACAATTAAGGCGATTTAAGCAGTATATTTATCAGGATGCTCTTTTTGCATTTTAGAAATAAATTCCTTTTTATCCATTGAACCATATTTTTCCATTAATTCAACACATTCTTTATATTCATTTAACGCTCATTCTAAGTTTTCAAAACCTGATACTTTTGTTATATTTGGACGTTTTCAATTTTTGTATGTGCTAAAAAATGTTGAAACAGTATTTAAAAATGGTCTAGGTAAATCACTTAACTCTTTTATTTGATCTAATCTGTAGTCATCAGCATGCACACCTACTAATTTAGTATCTGTTTCCCCATCATCTATCATTTTCATTGCGCCTAAAATTCTAACATTTAAAACAGAACCTGGTTGAAATTTTTCTTGTGAATAAATTAAAACATCTAATTCATCTCCGTCTCAATCAAGTGCTTCTTGTACAAAACCGTAATTACATGGATAAACAAAATCTTCTCTTAAAATTCTGTCTACTTCTAGTTCTTTTGTTTTTCTGTTGTATTCATATTTAATTCTTGAATCTTTTTGTATTTCTACTTTTGCTTTAATAATATTTTTCATAAATTAATTATATAGTAAAAATTAAATATTTATAACTTCTGCAATATATGTTATCAATCTTGCTCCATTTTTAATTAAATCATTATTGCCATCAATTAATTCTTGTCCTGGAAAACAATAAATATCTTTACCAACATTTAAAAAATAATTGACTAAATTGTGGGTTTTAGAATTATTTTTTGATGAAAAGTAAATTAAGCTATCTGCTAAACCGGAAGCAATATAGTTAGATTGTTTAAAATATTTAAGTTTTGGATGCGTTTTTATAGGATACATAGATAAAATTATATCTTTAGTAGAATCAAAATTGTTAATTGTTATAGTATCTAAACCTTCTTTTGCTAAATAAATAACACTTCCACCAAGATCTTTATACTTTTGTATTAATTCTTGTTCTGAATCTTTGTAATTATTTGTCACTAATACTGTATTTTTAACAAGTTGTTTAATATTATTTTCAATATGTTTTTTGGTAGAATCATTTTTTATTTCATTAATTAAATAAACTTTATTTTCATAATTTAATAAATCAATATTTCCTATATAATACAAAACAAAAGGTGGTTGTTTAAGTCTGAATAATGAAGTGGGATATAAATCATCCAAAACAGTTAAAAATTTTATATTTGCCTGTTTATAAGAATTTACAACTTTTTCTAAATCATTAACATTAACTGACTTATTATTTTTTATAGCATAATAAATTTTTTCATTATCACCTTGATAAATATTTGAATAATATAATAAAATTTCATTCATTTTTCCTCCTAAATGTAAATTAAAAATGTTAAAAATTAAAACAAAAAAAGAACTAAATGTTCTTTTATTTGTTAACTTTAAAACCGTTAGGGAATAATGCTGTTGTATATTGATTATCAGAAAAACCATTTTTGTATATTAAGTTAAGGTTTTCTCTAAAAGAATGTGTTTGTGATGGATATTTAGTTTTATTAGAACCATCAATAAGATTGTATGCTTTTATTGTTTGATTATTTGAAACAAAATCATTTGATAATAAAAATGGTGCAAAATAAGCTCTTTTTAATAATTGACCAAGTTCAGTACTAGAATCTACTAAATTATGAATTCCTATCATTTGTCCGAATTCATTATAAACTAATGACCCAGATGAACCATATGTTAAAGAAGAAAAACGATTTTCGAAAACATAACCATAATGATCTCCTAATAATCTACCAAAAACACTTGTGTATGGTGTAAGATTATTAAAGGTCATTTTTTGATTTGCTGCTCCTATTGGATGATTAAATGATTCTTTATTATTCGGTGATCTATCATATGAAGTTTTTTCTTGTTCATATCTTTCAATCGGATTATTATAATCTAAAACAGACATACCAGATGTACCGGTCCCTGGATAACCTAAGGTATAAGTATATTTTGAACTTTGCAAGTTATTTCCATTATTATCTTTATTGTTATAAGCTGAGATGTAATCAACAGTTTGCATATATTCTGATTCAGATTTATCTTGATTAGGTAAAACAGATGTTTCTTTCAGTCTTTTTAAATATCTATCAAGACCTGAAATAGCATCTTTAAACCATTGAACATATTCTGTTTTATTTGCATCGGTAAATTTATCAAAGTCTACATCTACTTCAAAAACAGCAAAATCAGTATAAAGCGGAATAAATTGATTTGTATTATTTTCTAATGCATTTTTAAGCACTCAATATGTTGAGTCTTTATCATCATCAGCATGTTCTTTACTTTTTTCTTGTTCATATAATTCTTGTGCTTTACGTTTTAATTCTTCTTGTGTATATTGTATATCTTCACGCTTAATAAAGTCAAAACCTGCAAAAACTAGTTTAGGTGCTGATATCGCTTCGTTTGAAACTATTGCAGTTGCACTTGCTCCTTGATCTGAAAAATTAACTTGTGAAAATTTATCAACATTAGCAACTCATTTAACATTTTTACCTGTTGTGTGACCATTTTGTTTTTGTGGAAATTCTTCATTTACACCAGATGCTTTACCAAAAGAAATTCCTATTGCTTTAAAACCTCTTGGATCTTTATAATCTAAATCTTCAATATTTAATGTATTTGATAAAGAAGAGATTACATGTAAGTTAGTTGCAAAAAATAATTTGTATTTATTTTCAGTGTATTTATGATAATCTAATAACCACGCTGTACCAGCAGATGAGGCAAAAAAACTTGAATTTTGATTATTGTTAGAGTCTTGTTTTGAATCAGGTTTTAAATCTGTACCAATTTTAACTGCAAGAGTTCTATCATAAAGTTCTTTATATATTGTTTTCCTATCAACTTCTTTGAATTTTGATGTATCAATATTGTACTTATGTTTTTGAATACCTTCTTCATTTAATTTTTTAATATGGTTCAATAATGCATTTGGATCACCTAAAAATGGTGGTTGTTGTGGATTAAATGGTTGCATATTATCTATTGAATTATCATATGTTGTAAAACTTATATCACCGCCTTGAAGTATTTCTAATTTAACTTCATTTTCATAAATACCTGTTAATGTATATTGTTTATCATCTTCTAAACCAGAAATTTGAAAAACTAATTCATAAGGTGATTCTGTATTTATTTTACTTGGTTTAAAGACAAGATTATCATTTAACTTTAGTGAAAAATTAAGATTACTAATATCCTTATATGCTTTATAGTTTGTAATAACATTAAATATATTTTTAGATTTGTCAAGTGTTTCAAGTTTTGCATTAGTGATAACAATTTTATTTTCATCAATTAAATTAAAACTTTTTGTAACACCTGGTTTAATACTAATTATCAAACCATCTTTTTTAATTTTATCAATAGAAATATTCTTTAAATCCTGGGGTAAGTCTTTTAAAATAAATTCAATTTTTCTTTTATTATCTTTTTTAAATACTTTTTCTGTTTTTATTATGTTTTGAGAAAAAATAATTTCAAAATTATTTTCTGAACTTATTTCATTATTTAAATCAATAGATATTTTGTTTAAATTTTCCTCTTTAATTAGAGAAATGTTTTGCACTTCCAAATCTGATTTTTTTTCATCATTTTTTGTGGTTGAACCGGTATTTGGTGAACCACAAGAAATAATAGCAATTGAACTAATAATGCTTGTATTAATTAATAAAAAACTTTTAAAATATTTTTTCATTATTAAAACTCCTTAAATTAATGTTTAAATTTATTATATCAAAAATAATATGTTTTCTTTATCTATATGTGGTGTATTAGAGTTATACTAAAAAGAGTTATTTTGAAGTATTTGTATTAGTTTTAATTTTAATTACTAAACTAATTTTAAAAATATAAAACTCAAAATCCTTTAATAGATTTTGAGTTTTAAACAACATTTATATTTTCTTATTTTAACAATATTTAAAGCAATACATTTTTATAACAATCATTAATAAAAAGTATTTATTAATATAAGTATAAATTGTTTAGTTCAATATTAAAAATAGCACTTATTCATAAAAATTTATTTTTTTAGTTTTTATAAAATTAATTTAGTGGTATAAACAAAATAAAACTTATGTGATAATTATATCAAAAAAAATTATATAAAAAATTATTTTTAAAACTATTTTTTAGGTATTTTTTATTAATTAATAACATATTAATTTGTCTTTAAAAAAATAGTATTTTTTTAAATTTTTATAAATTTAAAGACAAATTGATATATTAATATTAATTAAAAGTATTTTAATTTGTTTTTTCTCTTGTTTTTCAAAAAAAATTAAAGTTTGAATAAAAATCAAATAAATAATCACTTTAAACTTATAAAAGAATGTAAAATATTTGTTAATGTTTATTGACAAAAACTAAAATTTTTTCTTAGTTATTTTTTAATATTAGAATTTTTATTTGTCTTAAAAAAGCACAGATAAAAGTTCATCTGTGCTTTTAACAATGCTTTTACTTATTTGTATTGTATATAGTAAAATATTTTTTTAATATGAAATTTTGTTTTGTAAAATTATAAACAAGTATAAAATTTGTTTTTAAATATAAAAAATAAAAAAGATATAATTTTAAAACTTTTTTAACTATATATTATATAAATTAGATTATTTTGATATTATTTATTAATAAAACATTTTGTCTATATAGTTTTACAATAAATTAAAATACTTTTTTAAAATTTAAACTTTCAGTAAATTTTATACTAAATAAAAAAAATTAAGAAATTTTTTCGTTTATAGATATTATGAAACTATATAATTCATCAGAAGAAATATTCAAATTTTTGAGTATTTCTTTTTGTTTTGCAGTTAGAGAATTTTTTCTTATATATTTTTCATCAAATTTTGAAACCTCAATTTTTGATAATTCATCTATTATTGAATTAAATGTTAAACTTGATTTATTTTTTAATAAATCAGAACAATGAAACTTAATAAAACTTTTAACTATGGAAGCAATGAAAGTTATAAAGGTTTTACTTTCTAAAACACCATCAG
>NZ_JHWE01000006.1:31705-42428 GCF_000622205.1 Mycoplasma leonicaptivi ATCC 49890 | reverse complement strand
ATGGGCGAAGCCCGAGGGGTATACCCCTCCCCCTTCCTTTTGTTTTATAAAAGAAAACACAGAAATAACTGTGTCATTTCTGTGTCCCCCTTTAACTTTAATAAAGTTGAATTTTTTATTTTCTTTTTACATAATAAATAAAATGATGTAAAATTATTTTAGATAGTGGGGAAAAGTGGTTATATTTGGGGAACAATTAAGAAATATGGATGATAAAAACCGTGTCATTTTACCACCTAACATAAGAAACTATTTAGGTGACTTTTTTGTTCTAACAATTGATTTTGATGGTAATGCTGTTCTAAGAACTAAACAAGAGTTTGAAAAATATACAGAAGTATTCGCAAATAAAAGCGATTTTAATACTAATGTTAGAACTTTAAGAAGAATTATTTTAAGTAGATCTTACGAAATAAATGTTGATTCTTCAAATAGAATAACATTACAAAAAAATATAGTAAGTGACCTCGCTATCAAGAAAGAAATTATTTTTATTGGTACTGGTTCATCGGTTGAGTTATGATCAAAAGAAAGGTGAGAAACATTTAAATCAAGCATATCACAAGATATGTTGATTGATTTAGCAAATAGTGTTTCATAAAATAATGGAAAAACTACATTATTCTGTTTTGTTAAATGAAACAATTGACTCATTAAAAATTAAACCTGATGGTATATATGTTGATTTAACATTAGGTATGGGTGGACATTCTGCAAAAATACTTGAAAAATTAACAACAGGTCATTTATATGCATTTGATAAAGATGATTATGCTTTAAAAATGGCTGATCAAAGATTAAAAAAAATTAAGAACAATTACACCTTAATTAAAAGTGATTTTAAAGATATTAAATTACAATTAAACAATTTAGGTATTTATAATGTTGATGGGATTATTGCAGATCTTGGTTTTTCATCTCCTCAAGTAGATCAAGCTGAAAGAGGTTTTAGTTATAATAAAGATGCAAAACTAGATATGAGAATGGATCAAACACAAGTTTTAAGTGCTTTTGAAATTGTTAATGATTATGATGAAAATAAAATTTCACAAATACTATACGAGCACGCTGATGTAAAGCTTTCTAAAAAAGTTGCTAAAGCTATCGTTTCAAATCGTCCAATTAAAACAACGTTAGAACTTGTAAATGTTATCAAAAGTGCATATCCTGCTGCATTATTGAGACAAAAAAATCCAGCAAAACCGGTCTTTCAAGCCATAAGAATAGAAGTTAATAATGAATTACAATCACTTATTGATATGCTTGAACAAGCAATTCACTTACTAAATACAAATGGAACATTATCTGTTATAAGTTTTCATTCAATAGAAGATAAAATTATCAAAAATTTTATTAAAAAAATTACATATTCAGATATTCCAATAAAATTACCAATCCAAGAAATCAAAAAGTTTTCAGTTAAACAAGTTTTACCTTCAAAACGGGAAATTGAAGAAAATAAAAGATCTAAAAGTGCAAAATTAAGGGTGATCAAGAAACTGTTTTAAATGTATTTTAGTTCCAAAAATTAATTTTAATAATATAAATTAGTTACCTAAATATAATATCTAAAAATAAAATAAACCTTCTTTAATTATAATTATTTATATTTTTAAAATATCGTAAGATATATTGTTAATTTATATTCATAAAAAATCTCCAAAATAAATATTTTAACATTTTTTAGTTCCTACATTTAATAATTATATAATCTATTTTTTATAAAAATAAACGTTTAAAATTGAAACTAAATTAAACTTAGTTTAATCAAAAAAAAGATCTTAAAAAATTTGTTAAAACAAAAAACTTTGAAAAAATAAATAACAAAATTAGCTAATTTACAAAAAAGAAAGAATTAAATGTTTTTTCTTTTTTTATTAAATTTTTTAAAAATAAATTATGGTAATTTTTACTAAAATATATAATTATTTTAATAGGTTAAAATGAAAAATAAATGATTGAAAAAAATAGCATTTTTGCTTTCTGTTTCTTGTATTACAATTAGTGCTTCATGTCAAAAAGAAGAGATTCAAAAAACTGAAGAAGATATTAGTTTAACAAAACAAGATATAGTTTTTAATAGTGAAAATATTGAAGAAAAAATAGATAATTTTAAAGAAAAATTTCCAAATAAATTAACAAAAAATAATGTAGATTATAACGAAAATAACGAAATAGGTTTTGTGGATTCGAAAAATAATGATATAAAAACATGATTTACATTAAAACAACTTGAAAATGGTCTTGAATATTCTAATATAAATATATCTCTAAATGAAGAACAAAATATTATTGTTTTAAATTTTGATATTAAAAATAAACATTTTAGTTTTGATTTTAAATACGAAATAAAACCAAAAGTATTAAATTTACAAAAACAAGTTGTTGTAGACCAAAATAATGAATATGAGCATTTTATTTTTAATACTGAAAATATTAATGACAAAATAGAATGATTTAAAAGAAATAAATTACAACAACTTACACCTTATAAACTTTATTTTTTTAAAGAAAATAATTTTGTTGGTTTTAAAGATTTAGGAGATGATCCAGAAAAAAATACATGATTTGAATTAGATGATTCAACACAAACGTTTGATTGAAATGAAGTATTTGCTACTATTGATTATAATGATAAAACCATTATTATCGAATATCCTTATGAAGATTTTATTATTCAAAAAATATTTGAATATGAGATTAAAGAAGATATTAATTCAAATCAAAACCAAACAAATAAAAGCAAAAAACCATCTAATTCAAAATTTCAATATGACGAAAATAAAACAGTATTTGTTAGACCACCATTTGGAGCAAAATTTAAATTAAAAGGTGTAGATTTACCACCAATTGTAACTGTTTTTGCACATTTAGATAGTCCTGGTACAAAAACAGGTTTTAAAAATTCCACTTCTAAAACAGAATCAAAATATGTTGAAGAAACTGCCAAAAGAGATGACGTTAAAATAAATGCAAAAAATGGAGCACAAGAAATTAGTGAGTTTTTTAACATCCCACATATTTTAAATATTTATAGATTTGAATCTAATAAAGAAAATTCATTAGTGATTTTTGGTGGTGATACAAACATTGATAAGAAAAATTTTAGTCTTGATAAAGTTTTTCCAAATGAAGTTCATAGGGTTTTAAGAAATTTAGGTGAAGAAGGTGAATTAAAATATTTTACTTCCTTAGGTCATTTGGTAGATTCATACAGACATCCATATGATAAAATGTATTATTTAAATGGCGAAGATGAAAATTATGATGTTATTAACCAAAAAGACAATCCTGAACTCAAATTTAAAGTTGACATTTGAAAAGGTTTTGAAGATCAAATTTGATCAAAACAAGAAATGCAAGATTTAAACGGATATCAAGATGTTAGTGTGCGTTGAAAAGCTGTTTCTGATCATGCACCTGTTTTTGTTGATGTAAATATTAAAAAAGGTGATATAACATCAAATGAATCAACAGTTGTTAATTATCCTAAAAATAATAAAAATTTAATACGTATTGCTCATTGAAATATATTAAAGTATAATGGTTCAGATAGTGAATTATTTAAAGAAAATGCTATTGCTCAATTAATTGCTAAAACAGGAATGGATATTGTTGGTTTTACAGAAGTTAGTTTAGGTTCAGGTGAAAAAGTACAAAGAATCTTAGATATATTAAATAATAAACTCAATAAAAATTTCAAAATGGTTATTCAAGATAGAGATGAAGCTACTTGAAACAATACTGGTTATGATCATTTTACCCAAGAAACATCAGAACAAATTGTCATAATTTATGATGCTAATATATTTGATTTAGATAAGTTTAGAAACAAGAAAAACGGATTAAGTTTTAAAGAAACATTTAAAACTTATGGTGTTGTAAAAAGAAAATAAAAAATATTCAAAAAAATAACTTTTATCCCTAAATTTAGGTATTAAAAGTTATTTTTCACTTTAATTTTGCGCAAAATTGTTTATAATTTAATAAAATTATAAATTTTATTAAAGAAATTTATGTAGGAGAACTATGAGCACTAAGGATCAAGATAAAAAACTTTTAGAGAAAAACGAAAATGATAAAGTAACATTAGAAACAAATCAAGAATATGAGTATGAAGAAAACAATAGAATGATTTTTAAAAATAAAAAAAATCAAGTTGTTGTGAATGATGATGAAGATGAAGAAGATATTCCTCAAAATAAAGAAGAATACAAAGTTACTTCTCAAATTATTTCCGAACCTACTGATGGACTTTTTCCGAAATTACTTGATGATGAAATGAAAACATCATTTATGGAATATGCAATGAGTGTTATTGTATCTCGTGCATTACCAGATGCAAGAGATGGTCTAAAGCCAGTACATAGAAGAATATTATACGATATGAGTGAACTTGGTATTACTTCAAGTTCACAACACAGAAAAAGTGCTCGTATTGTAGGGGATGTTTTAGGAAAATATCACCCGCATGGTGATTCTTCTGTTTATGATGCGATGGTTAGAATGGCGCAAGATTTTTCTATGCGTTATCCATTAGTTGATGGTCATGGTAATTTTGGTTCAATTGATGGTGATCAAGCTGCTGCTATGCGTTATACAGAAGCAAGAATGGCAAAATTATCAAATGAAATGCTGGATGGTATTAAAAAAAATACAGTTGATTTTGCTGATAACTATGATGGAAGTGAAAAAGAACCCGTTGTCTTACCTTCAAGATTTCCAAACTTATTAGTTTCAGGTGCTTCTGGTATTGCTGTTGGTATGGCCACTGAAATACCACCACATAACCTCGGTGAAGTTATTGATGCAACAATTGCATATGCTAAAAATAATGATATTGATATTTTAGAATTAATGAAATATATCAAAGGGCCAGATTTTCCAACAGGAGCAACCATACTTGGAACAAAAGGTATTTATGATGCTTATACAACTGGTCGTGGAAGTATTACTGTTAGATCCAAAGCAAATATAATTGAAAATGCAAATGGTAAATCAAAAATTATAGTTACTGAAATTCCTTATGCTATTAAAAAAACATCTATTATTCAAAAAATTGTTGATTTATACAAAGACAAAATAATTGAAGGTATTAGTGATTTAAGAGATGAATCTAATAGAGAAGGTATTAGAATTGTTATTGATGTTAAAAAAGGTGTAAATCCTCATATTCTTTTAAATAAACTTTATCAAAAATCATACTTACAAATGACTTATAGTGCAAATATTGTTGCTCTTGTAAAAGGTGAACCAAAATTATTAAATTTAAAAGAAATATTAAATGTTTATTTAGAGCATCAAAAAGAAGTTGTGACAAGAAGGTTACAATTTGATCTTGAAAAAGCTCTTGAAAGAGCACACATTTTAGAAGGGTTAAAAATTGCAGTAGACAATATTGATGAAGTAGTAGCAATTATTAAGTCTTCTAAAACAGATAAAGAAGCACAAGATAGACTTGCTAATAGATTTAATTTATCAGAAGTTCAAACAAAAGCAATTTTAGATATGAACCTACGTAGATTAACAGGTTTAAATATTGAAAAAATGCAACAAGAACTTGATGAACTATATTCGGAAATAAAATATTACAAATCAATTCTTGAAGATCAAGACAAACTTGTTAATTTAATCATTGATGAATTAAGTGCAATTAAAGATAAATACAACGATGCAAGAAGAACAGAAATTGATAATTCTTCTGCTGGAAAAATTAGTGATGAAGACTTAATTCCACAAAAAGATATTATTATTACATGTTCTGTCAAAGGATATGTAAAACGGATTAATCTTGAAGAATACAATACTCAAAACAGAGGTGGTGTTGGTTCAATTAGTGCAAAAACTTATGATGACGATGATATTTCAATGATTATCAAAGCAAATACACATACAGATTTATTTTTATTTTCAAACCATGGAAAAGTTTATTCATTAAGAGGATATCAAATACCTGAAGGTTCAAAACAAAGTAAGGGTACACCATTCATTAACATTATTGAAACAATTAATGTTAATGAAGGTGAAAAAATTATTTCTATTATCGATGTAGGAAATGTTTATGAAACACATTATCTTGCAACAATTACAAAACAAGGTATTTTCAAAAAAACACCATTAAACTTATTTAATAATGTCAGAAGAAATGGTTTAAAAGCTTTTGGATTACAAGAAGGTGATGAATTAGTTAATGCTTTTGTTGTTGCTGATGGAGATAACATTTTAGTAGCTAATAATGATAAAAATATTACATTATTTAATATAGATTCTGTTCGTTCTCTTGGTCGTACTGCAAAAGGTGTCAAAGCTATTAAATTAGAAGAAAATCAATATGTAATTAATGGTTCATCAAACAAAGATGGTAAACTTATTTTATCATTAGGAAGCAAAGGTTTTGGTAAAATAACAGATGAAAGTGAATACAGAGTTACCAAACGTGGAGCAAAAGGTGTTTCTGGTTTAAATAGTTCAAAAGCTGGAAATCTTGTATTTGCTTCATATGTTAATTTAACTGATGAATTACTTGTAATAACCTCAAGTGGAACAACAATAAGATTAAAAATTAATCAAATTTCTGAAACTTCAAGAAACACAAAAGGTGTTAAAGTTATTAACTTAAAAGATGGAGATAACATTGTTGCTGTTGAAGTAATAAGATTATCAGAAGAAAATATTTAACAAACAAAGGTTAATAAAAATTATCAACAACAATGTTTGTTTGATAATTTTTTAAATTTTATTTAAAATTGAGGTAATATGTCAAAAATTATTGTTTGAGATTTATTTGGTGGTGGTCAAAACTCTGTTTTTGAATCTATTAATAATGATCAAAAACTAAAAAATATATTTGAAATTCATACTTGAGATATTACAGAACCTACAAGACAGTTTCATTATAAAACTGATTTAGCAAAAGATAACATAGTTGAATATTTTTCACAGTTTCCAAAACCAGATATTATTATTGCATCACCACTATGTCAAAGTTTTAGTTGTGTTTTGTCAATGAAAGGTGGAGGAACACCATTTTGAAAGTTAAATGAAGATAAAACTAAGTTAATTGAGCGCTCAATTGAAGAATTTGAAGCATTAAAAGGTGGATTTACTAAAAATCTAAAAGCAGATGTGCAATTATTTATAAAAAGATTAGGTGAAAAATGTTTAAATAATGTTATTGAATTAATTAAATTTTATAAACCAAAATATTTTTATATTGAAAATCCTAAGCAATCATTAATGTGAAAATATATCACTTTAAACAGAACAGATTTTTATGATTCAAATCAACATTTTTTAAATGAGGCCAGTTATGGTAAATATGGTTTTTTTACAACAAAAGCAACAATTTTTTATAGTAACATAAAATTAGATTTAAAAAAAGGAAGAATAGAACCACCTTACACAATTCAAGAAATTAATGGTTCTAAATACTATGTTTTAAAAGATGATCCAAACGTTATGGTAAAAAGAGAACTTGATAGTAGAATGATAGGTATTGCTTCACTTGGCAAAATGATTAAAGCAAGAAATGTAAAAAGTGGGATGGGTGCGATGGATTTTATCCAAAGACAAAAGGCACCAGTACAAAAAAATAAAATGGTTAACGAACAAATATGTGAAGCAGGACCAGCATCTGCAATTCCCCATTCTTTAATTCTTGATATATTTAATCAAATTTTAAAAGATTATAATAAAAGGTAAGTTTAAAAATTTATAAGGACAAAAAATGAATAATTTCTTAATTTTAACTATTGTTATGATTGTTATTTTTTCAGTTTTAATAATTTGTGGCATAGTTTTTGTATCAATACATTTTTATATTAATAGTTACAAAAAAAACAAAAAAGGTTTTGAATTCGAGGATAAAGTTTGCAAAGAAATTAAAACTCATATTAAACAAACAAATTTAAATTGAGTAAATGGTGGTATATATAAATCGCATAAAAAAACATATGAAATTGATAGCATATTAATTAGTGATTCTTTTTTAGTAGTTTGTGAGTTTAAATCATATGTGGGAAAAATTTCTGGTGATATAAAATCAAATAATTTATTTATAAGTCAAACAAATTCGGCTAAAAAGAAAAAAATATCAAATATAGTTGCACAAAATGAAACACATATAACAAATTTAGAAACTTTCTTAAAAAATAATCTTAACTACTATTCTTTAATTATTTTACCCGATGAAACAGAAGTGGTTTTACAATCACTTCCAGGACACGTTGTAATTATTAAATTTAGTGAAATTCAAAAAACTCTTTTAATGTTTCAAGAAATGAATCACCAACAAATTAAAACAATTAACAAAAATTTAATTTTACAAAAACTTAATGATTTAAAAATTACAACTACATGAGAAAAAATTAAGTATACAAGAAAGATAAAGGAAAATAATGGATAAAAACGCAATATCATCAGTTAGTCAACAACTAAATATTACACAAAATCAAGTACAAATTGTTTTAGATATGTTTTTAGAAGGAAATACTGTTCCCTTTATTGCAAGATATAGACAAGATCAAACAAACGGTTTAAATGAAGAACAAATTTATGAAATTGAAAAACTTTATAAATATAGTGTTGAATTAAACAAAAGAAAACAAGCAATAAAAGAAATTTTAAAAGAAAAAGACCTTTTAAGACAAGATTTAGAAAAACAAATTAATGAATGTTTATCAAAATCAGAATTAGAATCAATTTATGAACCTTTTAAAGTAGGAAAAATAACTAAGGCAACAACAGCTATTTCGTTTGGTTTAGAACCTTTTGCAAAAACTATTTATACAAATAAATCACCAAAATTTGATATTCAAAAAGAAGCACAAAAATATATTTCTGATAAAGTACCAACAACAGAATTCGCAATTGAAAATGCAAATTATATTATTTCACAATGAATTTCACAAAATGTTGACATTCGTAAAGAACTAAAAAACAAAATTAATAATTTTTGCAAAATAACAACTTCATTAAAAAAACAAGCAGTAGATGAAGAAGAAAAATTCAAAATTTATTATGATTTTAGCATCCCTATTAAATATATTAAAGATCATAATGTTTTAGCTATTAATCGTGGTGTTAATAATAAAATTTTATCCTTAAATATTAATTTTGAAACAGAAAGATATGTTTCATATATTCTTTATGTTTTAGATAAAACTAAAGTTAATCATAAAAACTTAATAGAAGCGGTAAATGATGCTTTAAAAAGATTAATTTTACCTTCATTAGAAAGAGAAATCTTTAATGATTTATTTTTAAGAGCAGAAAGTAATTCAATTAAAAATTTTGCTAATATTGTTGAATATCTTTTAAACACTCCTGCAACCGAAAATGTGAATATTTTAGCAATTGATCCAGCCTTTGTTAATGGATGTAAATTAGCAGCACTTAATAAAAATGGTGATTTATTAGAAATTAATAAAATATTTCCCAACAAACCACAAAATGAAATATCAAAATCAGCAACAGTGGTTAAATCTATGATACAAAAGCATAATATTGATATTGTTGTTATTGGTAACGGAACTGCTTCACGCGAAACAGAAAAATTTATTTCTGATTTAATCAAACAAAATAATTTAAAAATTAAATATGCAATCGTTTCTGAAACAGGTGCTTCGGTTTATTCTGCTTCAAAAATTGCAATTGAAGAGTTTCCAGATTTATCTGTTGAAGAACGTAGTGCAATTAATATTGGAAGAAAATTTTTAGATCCTTTAAATGAATATGTAAAAATTGATACTAAATCCCTTGGAATTGGACAATATCAACATGATCTAAATCAAAAAGAATTAGATCATAATTTAAGTTTTAAGGTTTCCAAAGTAGTTAATGAAGTAGGAGTTGATGTTAATACTGCAACTAAATATATTTTGACTTATATTTCCGGTTTAAGTAATAAAATTGCTCAAAATATCATTGATTATAGAAAAGAAAATGGTTCGTTTAACAACCGTGAAGATATTAAAAAAGTTAAAGGTATGGGACCAAAAACTTATGAGCAATCCATTGGTTTTATGCGAATTTTTACCTCACAAAACTTTTTAGATAGAACTTTTATTCACCCTGATTTATATGACTTAGCAAATAAAATTATTGCACAATATCATCTAGAACCAAATAACAATGGTATTGATGTCTCACAAGTTGATGTAGATTTTGTTATTAATAAATATAAAACAAATAAATTTGATGTTTCATTAATTCTTGAAGCACTATCAAAACCAATTAAAGTTTTCAACAAAAACAAAAAAGGATTTATTTTAAAAGACACTATTTTAAATATTGAAAACTTAAATATTGGTGATCAAATTCAAGGAACAGTCGAAAACGTTACAGATTTTGGTATTTTTGTTTATGTTGGACTAAAAGAAAATTTGTTCATTCATATTTCTAATTTAAACCTTAATCCAAATCAAAATCATTACGATGTTTATTATCCTGGTTTAGTAATTGATGCTTGCATTACCACTATAGATATGCAAAGACACAAACTAGCAGGAAAAATTGTTTAACAAAAAAGAAAGAAAACTACTGTTTTCTTTCTTTTAAAATAAAATCTTTTAAAACAATGTTAAAATCTGCTCGTTTTATTTTCCCATGTTTCCCAGTTAACTAAGGTAAAAAAAAACTTTTAGCACTATAATACAGTGTTAAAAGTTTTTTAATTTAAAATTTACTTGTTACTTTTTATGTATTTATAATAATCATTATAAAC
>NZ_JHWE01000006.1:0-31695 GCF_000622205.1 Mycoplasma leonicaptivi ATCC 49890 | reverse complement strand
ATGGGCGAAGCCCGAGGGGTATACCCCTCCCCCTTCCTTTTGTTTTATAAAAGAAAACACAGAAATAACTGTGTCATTTCTGTGTCCCCCTTTAAGCGTAGATTATTTTATGTAAATTCATCAATTAAAATGTCACTAGCAAGTTTAAACTTGAATAGTGACTTTTTAATTGATGAAAAGATAAATTAAGCTTTTTATAATATAAATTTATTTCAAAATTTTCTTAACCTCACTAATTCATACTAATCAAAAAAATCAAATAATGTATAATTTAAAAATATGTTAGGATTTTTAGAAAATAGAATGAAAAAAACACTTGAAAAAGTGTCTAAAAAAATATCTTTAAAAGAAGAAGATATTCTTGAAGTTACAAGAGATATTAAAATAGCTTTATTAGAAGCTGACGTTAATTTAAAAGTTGTAAAAGAATTTATTAATAATGTTAAAGAAAAAGCTTTAAATGATCAAAATCTTAAAAAATTAAATCCATCACAATTTTTTATTAAAATTTTGCACGAAGAACTTGTTAATATTTTAGGTGGATCGGTTAAAGAATTAGAAATAAACAAAAAACCATACACAATTTTAATGACTGGTTTACAAGGTTCTGGTAAAACTACTGCTACAGTTAAATTAGCATATTATTTAAGAAAAAAGAAAAAAATAGAAAAACCACTTGTTGTTGCTGCTGATATTTATAGACCAGCTGCTGTTGAACAACTTATTACATTAGCAAAAAGTGTGCAAATTGATTATTTTGAGCAAGGTGTAAATATTGATGTAGATTCAATAGTAGAAAACGCTTTAGAGTATGCTAAAAATAATGGAAATGATTTAATTATAATTGATACTGCTGGTCGTTTATCAGTTGATGAACCTCTTATGAATGAGTTACAAAGAGTTAAGAACCTTTCTAAACCAAATGAAATTCTTTTTGTTGCTGATGCCTTATCAGGTCAAGACATTATTAATGTTGCAACACAGTTTAATAATAAACTTAACTTAACAGGAACTATTATTACAAAACTTGATTCAGATGCTAGAGGTGGTGCTGCATTAAGTTTAAGATTTATTTTAAACTTACCTATTAAATTCATTGGTACAGGAGAAAAGGTTTCAAATCTTGATTTATTTTATCCTGATAGAATGGCAGATAGAATTCTTGGTATGGGTGATGTTTTATCATTAATTGAAAAAGCACAAGAAAATATCGATGAAGATAAAGCAACTAAAATGTTCACCAAGATGCTATCTGGAGAGTTTACATTAGATGATTTACTTGAGCAAATTAAACAAGTGAAAAATTTAGGTAAATTTTCAAGTATTTTAAAAATGCTACCTGGTAATTTAAGTTCTAAAATTTCAGATGATCAAATTCAAAAAGCAGAAGAAAAAATAAAAATATATCAAGTTTTAATGTCTTCGATGACTAAAAAAGAAAGAAATAATCCAAAATTATTAAGAAATGCTTCTAGAAAAGAAAGAGTTATAAAAGGTTCTGGAAGAAGTGCACAAGAATTTAACAAACTTATGTCTGATTATGATGCTATGGTTAAAAAAATGTCTGAAATGGCTAAGAAATTTAAATCAGGTAGTTTTCCAACAGATTTAAGTGGTTTTGGATCTTTTTAAAAGTTAAATTTAAAAATTTAACTTTTTTTATTTTAAGGTTTAAAAATATAATGCTATATTTTAGTATTTTTATATCAAGTTTTGATTATCAAAATTTGATATAATAAATTTATTAATAAAGGTGGTAATTTATGAAGTTTAAAAAAATAAAATGACCAATTTTAATTTGCTCTAATATTGCTATTTCATTCTTGGCAACAAATTGTTCATCAACAAACAAAACTGATGAAAAAGAAAAAATAAAGAATCTAGATAATAATAGTTTGGAAAACAACAAAAAACAAATACAAAATAACAATGATTCAATTAATGAGTTAATGAGAGATAATAAAATTCAAACACAAAACAACTCTTCACAAAATCCAAATACAACAAATGTTTGAGATAAAGAAAAAACTTCATATTCAGAACAAGAATTAAAAGAAATTATTAAAGATAAGGCACTTGATGAGTTATTTGAAGTTAAGATTTCAAGATTAACAAATAACGATAAATCAGAAACTTTAGCTTCCTCATTAACTAATAATAATCCCGAAACATTAGTTGTAAGCGAACTTTCGCTTGAAATAAAAGATCCAAAAATTACATATGAAATCATTGGTAAAACATCCGATGATGAAAAAGGTATTTTAAATATCGGTGTTACTTTTGGAAAAAGTGGCGAAATTTTAAAATCATACCAAATAAGTGGTTTTAAAAAACAAAAACCTCAACCAAGTCTTGCAAGACCACAAGTAACAAATGATGAATTAACAAAATATTTTAAAAATTTAGATATTAACCAACAATTTGACCATGATTGACAAAAGATTAAACAAAGCGCTGAAAATAATATCGGTGCAAGAGATTTAAAAATAACACAAGAACAAAAGAATCAAATAAATTCCAAATTAAGTTCATTAAATATTCCTGATTATGATCAATTAAATACAAAAGGTGTTACTTTACCAGAATATGTTAATGGTGAAATAAAACTTAACATAAGACCAAATGCTAATCCGGCAATTTATAATTGAACTGATCATTTAGGTAAACAATATTTTGAAAACACCGGTTTAGCAAGAACAATTGTTAATGAAACATATTCTAAAATAGCAAAACAAACATATAATATAAATTTTACAAAATGAGACATAACAGGCGACAACAATGAACAAATTGAAATTAAAAAACTTTTAGAAATAGATTTGGATTTAGGTTCTCTAATTAATCTTTTAAAAGATACTCCAAAAAAAGTTGAATTACAAAAAGCATGGGAAAAAGCCAAGAAAAATAAAGATACTTGAAAAAAATTCAAAGAAAGCGTTGAAGAACAATTAATCGCTGATTACCAAGGTGAAAAAGATGAAAACAATAAAAACAAGGAAGATGTTTTATATACACAATGAATTAACCAAGAAAGACAAAAAATTATTACAAAAGTAAATAATAGTTCTCAACTAAAACAAGAAACAAAACAAAGATTAGTAAAACTTGTTAATAATACAACAAATTTTTTCTTTTTACAAGGCGCAGCAAGAAGTACAAATGGTCAATCTGGTACTGCTTCTATCATAGATTATCAACTACCTGATGATCCCACAAAATATCCAACAAAATTTTATTTTATAACTAATTATCATGTTATAGATGGAATGACACGTGATGGAGAATTTTTCTTTTCTTATAAAGTATTAGAAGATAATGGTGATTATATCGGAAACGCTTTAAAAACAACAACTTTTGAACCTAATATTAAATCTTATACAATTGGTTCAAAAGCATATAAAAATATTTGAGATGGAAGAGACTTTTTTAAATTTAATCCTACACAAATATCATCGAATGCTGTTGCTAATTCACAAGATTTTTTAGATGCTGCAATTTTTGAGGTAGATTTTTCAAAAGTTGAAAATCTTTACGGAATGACACCAGAAGAATTTGCTAAAAAAGCAACTAATAATTATGCAAACTTAAAAGATGATGATAAGTTAAAATTTGCCAATTATGACTATTTATCAAACTATGATAAAATTGACGCTCCTTTAATTAAAGATCAACCTAATAAAAAAGATAGATCTGAACTTGATAGTATTTATGCTGTTTCTTATCCAAAATCAACAAGTAAAGGATTTGATGATTTCTTCTTAGATGTATATAAGGACTCTGCTCAATACTCAGGAAAAACCTCAAGTTTTTCATTATGATTTAATAAAGATGCAAGCATTTATAATAAATTCCAACAAGGTGATGAAAAAAATAAATATGGTGGATGATTATCACATTCAAACATATTAACAACTTTTAAAGATAAAAGAGGAGTATTTGATAGATTTTTAACTCATCCAATTTTAGATTCATCAATTTATATTTCAAAAGATGATGCAAAACCTTATTATAATGCTGGCTTAGGTTATGCTATGAAAAATTATAATATTGGTGGTGGTGCTTCTGGTTCTTCATTAAGAAATCAAGATAATAAATTAATGGGACTAATAACAACTGGATTTAGTTTAAGTTATGTTTCAACTGGTGTTTCTGTAAGGTCTGTTGGAAAAGATTTAAATGGTGCCTTTGGTTCATATAATATTCCTCAATATGATGCAATTTACGGAACTGGTAAAGATCAAAATTCATCATATGTTGCTGAAATGCAAAAATTATATGGTAATTCAAACGTTAAAACTTATTTGTTTAAAGATGGTTTAAATACTATACCTGATGAATTTAAGTTTAAATAAAACCCACTTTTGTGAGTTTTATTTTTTTCCCATGTTTCCCAGTTAACTAAGGTAAAAAAAACTTTTAGCACTATAATACAGTGTTAAAAGTTTTTTAATTTAAAATTTACTTGTTACTTTTTATGTATTTATAATAATCATTATAAACACTTCAAGAAATCTTCGATAATTCATTCTCTGATTTAAATTTTTGAATATTTGTTTTTGTAAAATTGTTTTCTTCAACTATGTATTCCATATTTCGAAAAACATCGACCATACTATCATCAGTTATTTTTTGAATAACTCCATTGTTCTTGTAAAATTCTTTGATTTTATATGAAAGATATCTAAAAATAAATAATGTTAAGAAAGAAAATAAAATATAACCTTCAATGTGATTATCTGTATAAACGTACATTGGTCTAATTGATAGGGTGTTTTTTAATGTTCTAAAGTTTTCTTCTATTTTTCACTGCATAGCATAAATATCAACAACATCAAGTGCTGGTAAATTTATAAGAGATGTTTCATAAACATAATAACCATCAAATTCTTCATCTTTTCTGACTTTTTCTTCGTCTAAAACAAAAATTGAATCACCAAGATTTTTGAAGTATTTAGATTTAGAAAAACCAATCATTTTTTTAACATTTACACGACCTTTTTTGTCTTGATTTTTTATAAAGTTATTAATTTCATTTTCTCTTTTGTTTTTATCCATAAATGCTCTTGATTGACTTCATGTTATAACTTGTTTTCTTTTATAAACAACATTTTCAGACTTTCTATGAGCAACTGCTGATTCTTTTTCTTTTAATTTAAAAGTTGGATGTATTCAAATGTAATCACTTTCTTGTAAAAGATATTCTTTATATTTTTTGCTTGCTACTTTTGCACGATAAGAAATTATGTAATCAATTTTATTTTTCTCTAAAAACTTAATGTTTTCAGCAGAACTCATACCTCTATCAGAAACAACAATAACTTTCTTGTTTGGATATAAATCTTTTACTTCTGATATAAAAGGTATTAATGTTTTAACATCAGCAGTATTTCCAACAAATACTTTATAGTGAATAGGTATTCCATTTGTATCACAAGCCATTGCTAAAACAATTTGATCTTCTTTAAATTTTCCATCTTTTGAATATCCCGGATGTTTTAAACCATCTTTTGTAAAACTTTCAAAATAAATTGTAGTTGAATCAAAAAACATGATGTTTTTATCGTTTATATCCGGTTTTTTGTTATTTATTTCATTGATCTTTTTTAAAATTTTGTTTTTACTTTTTAATAATACATCAAACATTCTATAAAAACTATTTTTAGAATAATCTAGTTCGTAAATATTTTCATTTCTATTTAAAAAGTTTTGAAAAATACTTTGTGGTTCTGAAATTCTTTTAGATATTTGATAACACAAAATTTCTTTCATACCTTTATGTTTTCCCACGTTGATACTTTCAAAAATATTGTGTTCATCAATAAAATTCATAATTAATTCTATTGCAGCGTTTTTTGTTTTTCAACTAGTTTGTTTTTGATTCAATGCTTGTTCTATTTTTGATTTTAAATAAACAACATCAACTTTTTCATCATAATTTGTTATTAGTGATTTTATGATACTTTCATATTCAGGATTTTTCTCTTCAAGAATTTTTGAATTACCTAACCCTAAAATTTTAATGTTTTTTCGATATGAACCACTGTTATCAAAATAACCAATATTTTTATAAACTGTTTTGTTTTTACCACTTGAATTGTAAAGCATTAATTTCATTCTTTTATTATACCAAAATAACAAGTAAAAACAAGTAAAAAAATATTTTTTTGTTTTAAAAATCTATATATGTATATATACATATATAGAAATCTAAAAATAAAGACAAATTATTTTGTAAAATATATGTTAACTGGGAAAGATAGGAAAACTACTGTTTTCTTTCTTTTAAAATAAAATCTTTTAAAACAATGTTAAAATCTGCTCGTTTTATTTTTTTAGGATTTTCATTCCATAAAGTAGCAATATATTCTTTAACACTTGTTTCATTTTTAATTTGATGTAATAAATTATCAAATCTTCCATTTATGTTAATATGATCATTACTATTAATTATTGATAATAAGTCTTGTTTATTGACTCCAAAAATGTTTGATATGTTCAAAATTCTTGCATTTTTTTCTTTATGTAAATAATCTTCAATATACGTTCTAAGATTAAAGTTTTCATCCAATTGCATTTTATTTGATATATCATCAAGAAGTTTATTAGCAACCACTTGTAATTTTTTAGGTAGCACTTTAATTAATTCTTGGATTTGATTTTTAAGATTTTGATCTTTATCATTATTATTAACTTTATAAGAGTATTTAATTAATAATTCATTAATATAATTTAAGTCAGCAATTTCTGTGGTTTTAGTATATGAATATTCATTAATTTTAACATATAAATCTTGCTCATCTTGCTCTTCAATACATGATTCATTATCACTTTTATTATTTATCACTCAAATACTTAAATCATTAAATCTAGCCTTTAATTTATTATGTATGTGCTTGTTAAACTTAATTAAATCATCATATTCAATATTATTTCAATCAAAACCTAAAATTTTTGCAGAATTAAGATGTTTATCAATTTTGTATATTTCGTTTAAAACTGATTTTGATTCAATGTAAAACTCATTAAATTCTTTATCACCTTTTTCAACATCCGGAATCGTTCCTAAATCATTAACACCTCATTTTATTTCAAATATTTCTTTAATTTTAGTATAACTTTCATTTATACGATTTAAAAATCATTCTATATTGTTTGCTTCAATTACTGCAAGATTAGAATCAGCATATAATCTAAAAGCTTCTTTTAAATTACTTTTCATTGTATTTGGTTTTTTATAAAATACAACATTTCCAAAAGGTTTAGTATCATCTAAAATCCTGTTTGTTCTTGAAATTGCTTGAATTAAATTTTCAAATTCAATTTTTTTATCAAAATAAATTGAATTTAAGTATTTAGAATCAAAACCTGTAAGCATTTGATTTACAACAATTAATAAATCTAGTCTTTCACCTTCTTTAACATTAATATGATTTGCTTTACGAGCTAACCTATTAGATAAATCAACTTTAAATTCAGCTGGATCTTCTAAACTTCAATTAGTTTTAAATGTTTGATTATAATCAGTTATTATTTCATTTAATGCGGTTTTTTTATCAAAAGTTTTATCAAATGTTTCTGTAACATCAATGGATGGATCAAAAAGAGTTGTGATTGTTAAATCTTGTAATCCAAAATCTGATTTTGATTCTTTAAAGATTTTGTAGTATTCAATTGCATCTTGAATTGAAGAAGTAGCAAAAATTGCACTAAATTTTTGACCAGAACTTTTGGATAATCAATTTTTTAAAATATTTTTAACAACAAATTCTTTATATGCTTTTAGTTTATAAAAACCAAAACTTTCTAATTCTTTTTCAATTTCAATATTTTCTTGTGCGTTTGCATCAAGTGCTTCACTTAATTGTTGATATTCTACAAAAAACTCAGGTCTTAATTTTTGTATTTTTGTTTTATTTTTTAAAAAGTAATCATATTTTTCTTGTACAGTGTTTCCAATTAAAAGATTTTGATTTTGATCTGAGTTGAGAATAATATAAAATAAATATAAATTTTCTTCAAAAACATAATCAATGTGAAATTGTAAAACTTTTTTATCTTTGATTCCATCTTTAATAGTATAACTATGAATTAAATCGCCAAATATATTGTTTGTTACTAAATCATTTTTCGCATTTTCTTTAAATAACGGAGTACCAGTAAAACCATAAACAATTGAATTATTAAATGTTTTAGTAATATCTAAATACATTTTTCCAGAAGTACTTCGATGTGCTTCGTCAAAAATAAATACAATTCTTTTACTATTTGCTTTTGCTAGTTTTTTATAATCAATTAAAGATTCATTAATATTTTTTTGTTTTTGGATGGAAGTAATAATTAACTTTTTAATGTTTGAACTTTTATATATTTCATTAAATAAATTAAATGCAGTTCCTTCGATATTTATAACTTCTATTTGAGTTCCTGATTCTGCAAAATTACCAAATTCAATTTGTGTTTGTTTAATTAATTCATCTCTATCTGCTAAAAAAACAACAATATCTGCTTTATGTCATTCAAGTAATAATTGAGCAAGTTTAAAACTAGTTAAAGTTTTACCTGAACCAGTTGTGTGTCAAACATAACCACCTTTTTTACTTTGATGTGATTCTTGACCTCAAAAATCTTCTCTTGACATATTCATATAAATCTTATTTATAGCATGATATTGATAACTACGTAAGATTTTTAATTCCCCATCAGAAGAATCAGAAACTGTAGAGTCTGCAATGATTCTGTGTACTGTTGGAATACAGAAAAAATTATTAACTATTTTTCTTCAATCTTTGATTTGTTGATTTTGAAAATCAAATCATTCTACAAAAGATGACTCTTTAATTTTTGCATTATTTTTGGTATTTGGCATATAAAGCATTTTTTCTGGTTTTAAAGCTACTAACATTTGAACCATTGCAAAAATACCTTTATAGCAATTATTTTTATGATATGTTGAAATTTGCTGAATTGCTTCTGATGCGGCATGATTAGAATTTTTTAATTCAATATGAATTAATGGAATACCATTAATTAAAAGCATTATATCTGCTCTTCTTTTTTTTAAAACATCATTTGGAAGTTCAACTTCATTTGCTATTTGATAAACACTTTTTCCAGCACCAACATCGTGTCTATTAAAGATATTTAATAAAACTTTTTTACCATATCTTTCTACATCTTGTGGATTATCTCTTTGGATTTCTATATATCCACCTATTAACGTTTCATTAATTAATGAAATGGAACTCATTTGATTGATTTTAGTTATAATTTGTTCCATTTCTGTATCAGTTAATGGTAAGTGATTTAATACATCTTTATTGTTATGAAAAAGAATTGATTGTCAGTTTTGAATCAAATCTTTTTCAGTTACATTTTTTAAGACAACTTTATGAGTTTGATTATATGTTTTTATATCATTTGTATTTTGAAATGCTGTTTCAGCAAAACCAGACCATCCGTGTTCAATTAAATAATCTATAAATGCGTCTGCGAATGATCTTTCGTTGTTAAAATTATTATTCATATTCTCCTTTACACAAACATTTTTTGAAGTAATTCTTTTTTAATATTTTGCAGTTTTTCAAGTTTTTGCTTATTTAATTTTATAACATTGTCAAGAGTTGTGAAGAGTTTTGCGATTTTTTGTTGTTCATCGAGATTATTTGTAAAAAATATTTCAATATTTTTAATATCTGAATTATGTATATGTTTAACTGATGTACCTTTTATTAATGGAATTAATTTTTGTTTATTATAATTTATATTAAGAGAAAGAAATGATCCTAATAATATACTTTTATTGGGTCTAATAACATTAATATCACCACCAATTAAAACATCTTTTTCTAAAACACTTGATGCTCTTGCTAAACCTGTTGGTGTGGTATCAGAAGCAGGTATTAAAACATCTCCATATTGACTAAAAAATGAATTATTTTTTATAGATTTAGTTTTATGAATAACTTCTTTTATGATCATTCCATAATCAGTATATAAGCTACCGTAATGTATGCATTTTACAAATCCATATTTTTTTACTTCTTCAAGACTAAGTCCTTTTCCGCTTAAAAATTCACAATAATCTTTCAAACATATTTTTTCTCACTCGCTCTCAAACTCTTTAAACCTAATTTTTGGAACTAAATTATTTTTATCTGCAAACATTTTTTGAAGTAATTCTTTTTTAATATTTTGCAGTTTTTCAAGTTTTTGCTTATTTAATTTTATAACATTGTCAAGAGTTGTGAAGAGTTTTGCGATTTTTTGTTGTTCAGATAATTTGGGTTTAAGCAACAAACTAGACTTAATATATTTTTGATTAATATTATACCTTGATATGCCTTGCGCCCCTATTAGCACCTGCTTTCTAAAAAAATTAGATCTAAAAAAATATCCTAAATAATGTGGGGATAAATTTGTTAAATCATTAAACCTTAAAATTAAACAAAAACTGTTTAAATAAAAATCTTTATTTTTATTAATAGAATTATTTATAAAGACAGAAGATGTGGCAACCTCTTCTGGTGTTTCAGAAGAAACTGTTAAAAGGACATCACCTGTTATTAATTTGTTTTCTTCTCTAGTTTTTAAAAATTTTCTATATTTGTTTAAATCAACAAAAGTATTATTAAAAACATTTAAATAATCTATAAAATAATTATTTCCAATATTAAGGTGTTTTTTGTCTTTTATATTAATTCCACCATAAATTTTGGAAACATCATCTATTTTCTCTTTTTCTCACTCGCTCTCAAACCCTTCAAATCTAATTTGCGGTCTTCTCTCTCTCTCTCTCTCTCTCATCTCTATTACTCCTAACACTTTTCTTTAATTATATTATTTTGATTAAAAAAGAATAAAGAAAAAAGTGCTAAAAAGCACTTTTTTGAAAAAATATAAAAAAAGAAGCAGCTTCCTATTTTCACCGTTAGGCTATCGTCGGCGTTAAGAGGCTTAACTACTGAGTTCGGAATGGAATCAGGTGAACACTCTTGCTATTGCTACTTGCGAAAATAATTATAGCACACAATTTTTTATAACAAAAAAATATTTTTATTTTTTATATCTTTTTAAGAAGTTTAAAAATAAAAATATTATAAAATATATTTACTTATGAAAATTGTTTCAAATAACAAAAAAGCATATCATGATTATGAAATTCTTGATAAATATGAGGCAGGGATACAACTTTTAGGTTGAGAAATCAAAAGTGCTCGTGCTTCATCAATAACTATTAATAATGCTTTTTGTTCAATTTATAAAAATGAAATGTATTTAAAAGAAGCTTTTTTTAAACAATATATGAATGTAAAATGTGATGAAACAAGAGATAGAAAACTTTTAATGAACAAGTTTGAAATTCGTAAGTTAAAACAAATTTTAGATGCTCAACAAGTAACATTAATACCTTTAAAAGTGTATTTTAACAATAAATCACTTTTAAAGGTAGAAATTGGTCTTGCTCGTGGTTTAAAAAAATATGATAAAAGACAAAAAATAGCAAAAGAAGAAACACAAAAAAGAATAAAAGATACTCTTAAATTTTATTAGGGGGTATAATGGTTTCGACATGTATGGGTTTATATATATTGCAGTAGTGTGGAAGACTATAATTTCTACTAGGCTTTTTTAAACGGAAAAGATAACAAAAAAGAAGAAGTTACTGTTAATCCAGTATTCTTCAACCAATCAAATCTATTATTTGCTTAATTTATAAATAATAGTTGTTTTATAAATCTCCTTAATTTATAAAACAGGCTTTAAGAGGATAGTATTTAAAGGTAGTTGTCTTAAATACGAAATTAAACTAAACAATGTTGTATGTTTTGGTTATTTTTCTTCACATTGCTTATAAAATAACATAAACTGTAGAATTATATATCAATTTATATGTGGACACGGGTTCGACTCCCGTTACCTCCACCAAGTTTTTAACAAAAATTAAAAAATATTTTCAAAAAATTAAAAAATATTTTATAATATCTTTTATATTTATGGCGGTCGTGGTGAAGTGGCTAACACAGCGGGTTGTGGTCCCGTCATTCGCGGGTTCGAATCCCGTCGACCGCCCCATATATTGCTTCGGCAATTTTTTTATTGCTTTTTTTGATTAGTAATATAATAATCAAATGTAAGGAGTATAATGAAGTTTAAAAAAATTAAATATTTATCAAGTATATTATTAACATCTCTCTCATGTACAAGTATTGTTGTTTCTTGTAAAAAAGAAGTTCAAAGTACACCAAACCAATCAGAAAACCAAAATGAAAATATATCTAATGAAAAAGATAATTTAAAGAATGATCAATTAAATAATGAAACAAAAGATAGTCTTGATAATTCACAAAATAATGTTAATGATCAAACTCAACAAAATCCAGATAAAAAAGATGTTTTAGATAATAATGGATCAGATAATACACCAAAGGATACTTCAAAAGATAATTCTACTAATACACCAATAAATAATCAAAATACTAAAGATACAGAATCATCACAAACAAATAATTCAACAGAAACAAAACAAGAAATAGTTAGTGACTTTGTTTATCCAGATATTATTGATCCAAAAAATTTAGCATTAACTGTTCAAGGGAATATTAAAAATCCAAAAGATATTTTTGATCGTGAAGAATTTCCTCAAAATGTTGTTTTAGAAGGTAATAGTAATAACATCCAAATTGTTGATACTTACTTTAATACAGAAATGGATAAAGTGTATAGTTATTTAACTAATACTACCCAGCTTACAACAACAGAATTTCCAAAATGATTTAATCCTTATAAACAAGATTTTTCTACAAGAAATACTCATTTTAGACAATTAAAAAAATATGAATTACTTAAACAACTTCCAGATTTATATGTTTGATTTAAAGAGGGTGAAAAATATACAAAAGTTGTTAAAAAGAACCTTATTTCTTATATTCAAGACAACGAATTAAAAATTCAGGATAATATTTTTTACATTGAAAAAAATATTAAGTCATTAATTGACAGTGGTCTTAAATCAAAAACTTTAAATGTAATTTTTCCAATAAAATATCAAACTCAAAATACTCAAAATCCAACTTTCAAAACACAAAAAATATCAATTGATATTAGTAATGTAATTGAATATCCAGAAGGTACATGAACAAATACTGAATCCAATTTATTTGAACAAAAAATTTCATTACAAAATAACATTTTAAAAATTCAATTAAAACCGTCTCAACAAGCACCTTTTAACAAACTTTCATTTGATGATATAAACTTAAATAATTCAATAGTTTTAAGTAAGTATGGTACTCTTTTTGATTTTAGTTATACAACAGAAAAAAATAAAGATAAACACGTTAATTTAAATAATAATATGCAAAAAACTAATTCTTTATTTGCACACTTAACAACAAATCAACAAATGTATTCTTTGGATTCAAAATTACAACATCCAAATGGAAAAAGAATTACAGAACAAAACTCACAAGGGTTATTTGATGAAATTAGAAAAAGAGTTTTTGTTGTTGGTGGAGGAACTTCTACAATGCTTGGTAAAGTAAAACCAAGCGATCCTAATTCTTCATTATATTATTTTATTACTAATAGACACGTTTCAGATATTTTATCATCAAGATGAACAAGTGGTCAATTTCCAAATAAAGTTATAATTCCAGATTTTGATGATCAAAAAGTCTCAATACCAGCTAATGATATTTCGATTGATGTTGAAAAATCTTGATTTGAATTTAATTTTTGACAATCATTTAATCAAAATAAAAGAGATGGTTCAAAACCAAATAATGCGCAAAATATCAATGATGCAGATATATCAATAAATATTATTGATATAAAACCAATTGTTGATAAAGCAAAACAAGAAAACAATCAAAAAATCTTAGCTTATTTTAATGAGTGACAAAATCTTACACAACTTAAATTAAGTGAAAAAACCAAATATTTAAATGATGGTGATTTAGTGCAATTTTATATCGCAAGTTTTCCAATTGATGCTCATTCAGGTTATTCAGGAAGACGTTTTAGAGAGCATATAATTAATAGAATAGAAGAAGTAACATTAAATGATCAAGCACACGAATTTGCTAAATACGGAAGATTTAGATCTTTTGTTATGAGTGATGATTTAATAAATGGTGCTGAATATGATTTAATCTCCGGTGGTTCGGGTTCACTTGTTTTTGATGAAAATATGAATATGGTAGCATTATTTATGCAAAATATTCCAGATAGTTCATATGGATTTGGATTACTTGCTTCACAAGATTATGATTATTTTGGTTATGAAACAAATAATAATGAAAATTCATTTAAAAAGAAACTAGAAAAAGAAATTCAAAAGAATCCAAATAAATTTGAAATGATAGAACTCTAATCTTAAAACACAATATTTTTATTGTGTTTTTTGTCATTTTGTTTTGAAATTTTTAAAAAATAAAGTTTTAGCAAAAAATTTAATATATAATTGAGTAATTAAATACATTTTAGTAATTAACATATATAAATGAGGAAGTTAAAAGGTGATTATGGCAAAGAAAGAAAATAATAGTTTAAATAATAATAAAAAAATTTCAAAGCAAGAATTAGCAGGAAAGATTTGAGACTCTGCTAATCAGTTAAGAGGCGGGATAGATTCTTATGAATATAAGAATTATATTTTAGGTTTAATTTTTTATAAATTCTTATCACAAAAACAAATTGAAGAAATGAAAAGATTTGAAATCGATGAAGAGGATTTTAAATATTTTGATACAAACGTAAAATGAGATGAAGTTGATTTTGATAATACTGGTCTTAGAAATAAAGAGCAAGTTTTACAATACATTAACGAAATTAAAACTCAATATTGTGGATACTTTATTCCTTACAGATATTTATATCAAACATGAACAAGTGATGAATTTAAAAAAAATAATACTTTTAATGTTTCAATGTTAAGTGAAGCGGTTATTGAGTTTAACAGAAGTTTAGCACAAGATAGAAGAGAATTGTATGAAGGTATTTTCTTTTCATTTGAAAATGAATTAAGCAAATTAGGTTCAACACCATCGGAGCAAACAAAACGTTTAGTTAAATTAATGGATGTTATTGATGATATTCCAATTAACAAACAAAGTTATGATGTTTTAGGTTATATTTATGAGTTTTTAATTAGTAAATTCGCATCTAGTGCTGGAAAAACAGCCGGAGAATTTTATACACCGCATGAAATTTCTGTTTTAATGGCTCAAATTGTAGCACACCACTTAAAAGATAAAGACAAAATCAAAGTATATGACCCAACATCTGGTTCAGGTTCATTATTATTAACTATTGGTGAAGCATTTAAAAAATACAATCATGGATCAAGTCCTGTAACATATTATGCACAAGAATTAAATCCAGTTACATTCAATATTACAAGAATGAACTTAATTATGAATAATATCTCGCCAATTGATATTAATGTAAGATGTGGTGATACTCTTAAACAAGATTGACCATTTTTTAAAGATAACGACTTAACAACATATCAATTTACAAGTGTTGATGCTGTTGTATCTAATCCTCCTTATTCACAACATTGAGATCCAACTAATCAATTAACAGATCCAAGGTATGCAGAATATGGTTTAGCACCAAAAACAAAAGCAGATTATGCCTTTTTATTACATGATTTATACCATTTAAATTCAAATGGAATTATGACTATTGTTTTACCTCATGGTGTTTTATTCAGAGGATCCTCAGAAAAAAATATTCGTAAGATGTTAATTGAAAAAGGACAAATAGAAGCAATCATTGGTCTTCCTGCCAATGTATTTTATGGTACTAATATTGCAACAATCATAATGGTTATTAAGAAAAGAAGAGATAATTCAAATATTCAATTTATCGATGCATCAAAACTTTTTATAAAAGATGGAAAACAAAACAGACTTGAAGCATCACACATTAAAAGAATTGTTGATGCTGTTAATAATAAAACAGAAATTAATGGTTTTTCAAAAATTGTTTCATTAGATGAAATTAGAAATAATGATTACAATTTAAATATATCAAGATATATTGATAACTTTGCAAAACCAGAATCATATGATTTATATTCAACAATGTTTGGTGGTATTTCTGTAAAAGAAGTTAGTCAATACAATGAATTTTGAAATGTTTTTCCAGAAGTAAAGCAATCATTATTAAAAGAAAAAAAACATAACTATTTTGAAATTTTAAGTTCACAAGATGAGCAAATCAGAAACACAGTATTGCAAAATTCACAAGTACTTGCTTATTTTGAAACATTTAAAAATGTAGCACAACAAATTCGTAAATTTATTCAAACAAACTTTAAATCTATTAATCAAATAGCACAAACATCTGTTACTAAATTTAATGATTTACTTTGTGATCTTGTATTTAATCAAATACCTGATCTTGCTTTAATTGATAAATATGATCTTTATCAAATTGTTGTAAACAATATTGAAAAACTTAATAATGACGTTGAGTTAATTACAAACTATAAAAAGAATGATGAAAACAACATTTCAATGCAAGAAATTCTTGAAAAAGAACTTTCAGTTACTTTAGATAAAAAAGGTCAACCTACTAATTGAGAATCACACCTTATTTCAAAAGAGTTAATTACAAACTTCTTCTTTAAAGATAATTTAAACAAAATAACTACTTTAAATGATGCTGTTGAAGAAAAAGAATCATACATAAATGATGTTTTTGAAAACATTGATGAAGAACATAAATCATTATCAATATTTAGTGAAAATGGTTTTGATAAAAAAGAGTTAGAAAAATTTGTTAAAGAACTTAAAAAATCCAAAGCAAAATTTGATCAAGAATCAATTGAACAAAAATCTATTTTAGTTTTACAAGCATATACAAATATTGCTGATCTTAAAAAAGAAGTTAAAGAAATAGAGTTAAGAACAACTTCTGAATCACTTGCAAAGTACAATAATTTAACTGAATCTGAATTTATTGATTTATTAATTGAAAAATGATCTCATGATATTGTTGAAAACATTTCAAGAAAAAGTACAGAAATAATTGAAGAATATGTTGCTAAAATTGAAACATTATCTGATAAATACAAAGATACATTTAATAGTATTAACAAAAATATTAAAGAACAAGAAATTGATCTTGCAAAAATGTTTAGTGAACTAAAAACGTTTGAAGAGTCAGATTTATTAGGTTTACAAGAATTAATTTCAATATTTAATAAATAATATAAACAAAACTTTTATGTTGGAAAACAGCATAAAAGTTTTATACATTTTTATAATTTTCAAAATAAGGAGGTTGTATGCCAAAAAATAAACTTAGGCCAGAGATTAGATTTGAAGGTTATTTAAACGATTGAGAATTTAAAACGCTTAAAGAAGTATCAAATATTTACGATGGAATACACGAAACACCTAATTATACAAAATATGGTGTGAAGTTTTTATCAGTAGAAAACATTAAAGATTTAAAAACAAATAAATATATTTCACAAAAAGATTTTCAAACCAAATATAAAACCAAACCAGAATATAATGATATTCTAATGACAAGAATAGGTGATGTGGGGACTACAAATGTTATAAAAGAAAATAGAGATTTTGCATATTATGTTTCACTTGCTTTAATAAAACCAAATAAAGATATTGATAGTGATTTTTTATCAAATTTGATAAAAAATAATAATACTCAAAAATCAATTAATGATTTATCTTTAACTGATGCAGTACCTCCAAAAATTAATCTTGGTAAAATTTATGATATTGAATTATTTATAACAAAAGATATTAAAGAACAACAAAAAATAGGAACATTATTTAGAAGTATAGATGATCAAATTTGAAGTCAAAATCAAAAAATTCAAAAACTTGAAAATGTAAAAAAAGAATTATTGCAAAAAATGTTTGCTGATAAAGACAATTTAGTTCCAAAAATTAGGTTTGAAGAGTTTGAGGGCGAGTGAGAAAAAACAGAATTTAAAAATATTTATATTTTTGCAAAAGAAGGTTCGACTCCTGATACAAAAAACAAAAATAATTATAATTTTGGTTCAATACCATTTGCAAAAATAGAAGAAACAAATGACAAATATATTTTTAAAACAAAATCAAAGATTACTGAAAAAGGATTTAGAAACTCTTCTACATGACTTATACCAAAAAATTCTATTCTTTATTCAAATGGAGCAACCATTGGTAATGTTTCAATAAATAAAATCGAATTATGCTCAAAACAAGGAATTTTAGGTATCATTTTAAATAATAATTTTGATTTAGAGTTTGTTTATTATCTTTTAAATACCGATTATTTTAAAAAAGAAGTAGAAACAAATGTGACTATTGGTACAATAGCAGCAATACCTTTATTCAGATTAAAAAATATTGAAATATTTTTTACAACAAACCTTCTTGAACAACAAAAAATCGCAAAGCTCTTCACAACTCTTGATAACGTCATTAAACTAAACAAGCAAAAACTTGAAAAACTGCAAAATATTAAAACAACATTGCTTCAAAAAATGTTTGTGTAAAGAAAGGTAGAGTATAAAATACACACTCTAAACGAATAACTAATGATTTTTATTGCACCAACAATAATCTTTATAATAAATTTATTGTGATCACTTTTTTTACTTTTATTTTTTCCAAAAATTAATAAGAAAAAGCATTTAAAAATGAAGATGAAAGTAAGTCCTAAATATTTGGTAAAAAATGAATATTCTGCTATTTGATATCTTAAAACAAGAAATCTTAGATCAAGTGAATTTAAATTTGATATTTTTAGAAATTTTGCTCTTGTTTTTTGTTTATTAATGTTTGGTTTATCAATGTTATTTTGGATTTCTTATTATGGAGATAATACTAGAATAAAATATTATATTAATATATTTTATTATCTTGGTATTGTTCACTGAATAATAAGTTTAATGAATTTTTGCTATATACTATTTTATTTATGTTTTGATGCAATTATTTGTTCAACAGTTGCATCAAAAACAAGATTTATATATTTTAAGTTATCAAATAACTTTTTATACAAAAAATTGTTTGATAATGGTGATTATGCTTTTCCAAACATTAAAACTAATTATTTTACAAGAGAAAATGAAATTTTTTATTGAAGGTTTATTGCGCAACAACAAACGCCTTATGATTATAATAGTACATTAAATTTATTTAATGAAGTTTTGATTATGTATAAAAAAAGAAATGATAATTTCTTTTTACCAGTTATAGAAAACACCATTTATGAAATACATTTTAAAAACAGATTAAAAATATTAAAGAATTTTATGAATATTTGAAGATTGATTATGAAATCAATATGAATGAATTACATAAAAATATCACACAAATACAATTTTACTCAGAACAAGAAAAAGAAGACGAAGAAAATTTTTTCAAAAATTTTTAATAAAAATTATTATAAATTAAAAAATTATGTTAAAATATATTTCGCAAGTAGCAATAGCAAGAGTGTTCACCTGATTCCATTCCGAACTCAGTAGTTAAGCCTCTTAACGCCGACGATAGCCTAACGGTGAAAATAGGAAGCTGCTTCTTTTTTATTACTTTTTTAAAAGTAAGTATTTCCATAAATAATTTAGTTTTATATATCTATTTGTCTTAATTATTTATGCTTTTTAAGCATAAATAATTTTTTTAGATTTATTTAGATATGTTTTAATAAAAAAGTCTCAAATAAAGTAAAATTATTTATATGAAGAATAATTTAAAAATGTGATTTAAATCAAAAATGTTACTTTTACCACTTAGTACAATACTTTTTGCAGTAAGTTGTAAAACAGAAAAAGACGAAATGAGAACAAAAAATTTTAGTGCGCAAGAAATTGAATCATCTGAATATTATAAAAAGTTATCAAAAACTAAAAAACTTAAAAACTGAAGTGATGATAGTTTTTTAAAAAGTATAAAAGAGAAGAACTTTACAAATTTAACATATGCTGATGAATTACAAGAAGTAAAATTTAATGCACCATTTAATAAAAATACTAAAAGTTCAAATGTTTTATATCAAATAACTGTATATTCATTTGCAGATGGAAATGGTGATGGGATTGGGGATTTTATTGGTTTGAAAAATAATTTAGATTATTTTTCAAACTTAGGGATTGATACTCTTTATTTATCTCCAATACACCCTGCATCTAGTTATCATGGATATGATGTAATTGATTATTCAGATGTTGCTCCAGAACTTGGTGGAATGCAAGCCTTTGATGATTTTTTACAAGAAGCACATAAACATGGAATTAAAGTTGTAATGGATATGATTTTTAATCATACTTCATTAGAACACCCTTGGTTTCAAAAAGCGCTTGAAGGTAATAAAGAATATCAAGAATATTATAATTTTTATGAAAAAGACAAAGATCCGTACCCTAGTGAAGGAAGTTCTGATGTTTTAAAATATTTTATTAATTATAAATTAACACCACAACAAATAAAAAATTTAGAAAATCTTAGGTGAGTTGGAACGTTTTGAGGAGGGATGCCAGATTTAAATTTAAAAAATCCAAAAGTTGTTAAAGAAATTAGTGATATACATGAATTTTGAGCTAAAAAAGGTGTAGATGGTTTTCGTTATGATGCTTTTTATCATTATTTTGATCGAAATAATTCTAAAAAAGTTTATGGTTCAGATTATGATCTTGAAAGATTATTTATTAAATGAAGAGAAGCAGCAGAAAACGGTTATAAAGATGATAAAGATCAAAGATCATCAGAAAAAGCATTTATGTTTGGTGAATGATGAAAAGATCCAGCAGAATCAAAAAATTTTTGAGGTGACTTTTTTGATAAAAAAGATGGTCTTGATTCAGTCATAGATGGAACCAAATGAAAATATAAAACCGATGTTTCGATTGATTGACAAAATGAAATTAATGTTTTAAAAAGTTTAATCGAAAATAAGAAAACACATCATTGAATGCCTTTTTTAGATAATCACGATGTTGAAAGATGAATCAATCATTATAAAGCTCAAAATGGTTCTAAAGCAACAGTAACACCACATAAATTAACTCAAAATGAAAGAAATGCTTATGAGAGCGCAGTATTTTCATTGCTTTCTCGTGGTGGTTATCCAATTCTTTACAATGGCAACGAAATATTAATGCAAGGAGCACCAAAAGCACCAGATGTTAATGTGCGTGAACCCTGATATTGAAAAGATGATACAAAAAATGTTATTTTTAAAGACAGAAGAGATCCTGGTTCAAATGAAAATCCAAATTTTATTTCACCAAAAGCTTCAATTGGTGAAGGTTATGTAGAAGATATTTTACAAAATCCTGATTCTTCTTATAACTTAGTTTCTAAACTTATTAAATTAAGACAAGAATATGAATCTATAAGAGAACAAAAAATAGAGTATATTGCAAATCCAATAGAAGTTATTGATTTTGCATCATCACAAAATATCTCACAAAATCAAATCACATTAAGAAAAAATCCAGATGGAACATTTTTATTAATAACTTATTCTAATTGAGATGCTGATTCAACAATTAATCTAAAATCAGATTATATTGTTGAGAAAGTTTTAATTAAAAGAGGTTTAGCAATTCAACCACAAAAAAGTCAAATAAAATTAGAAACCAACAATAAAAACGCTGTTTTTCTTATAAAACATAAATAATTAAGCGCTTAATATTATCAAAATTAAATATCAAAACATTATTTTTTAAAAATTTATGAAAATGCTTTCATAAATTTTATTTTTATTTTATAAATATATTAAATAAACAAATATAATATTTTTGCTAAAAAGGTCTATTTTTTAGTTATTTTTACAAAAAATAAGCATTATTACTTTATAATCTTAATTATATATTTACTTGATATATCAAGGTAAATTATATTGTTATAAATATAAGAAAAGGTCAATTACTTTATTTATGTTTTTATATTTGATAAAATTATATGTAGGAAAATGAAAAATACAAAATTTAATCAAAAATTATCGTTTAGAACGAAGTTAAGATACTTATTTCTTGGTAAGTACCCTATAGAAAGAAGATATAAACCAAAAATACTAGAATACTTATTTTTAACATTTGCAAATATTATTAATTTTGTGATGTTATTAATAATTTCACTTGGTGTAAACAATTTAATAAATGAAGGATATACAGTTAATGTTGCAATTGTTAAACTTTTACAAGGTTATGAATACCGGATTATTGTTTCTGTTATTGGTATTTGTTATCTGTCAATTTTATTTTTTAGTTTACATATCTTTTATATATTAAATAAAACTGAGTTCAATAAATGGATTGGGATTGTAGGTGTGTTATTAAGTTTAGGTTTTTTTAGTGCGCCTTTGGCTATTATTTTCCTTTCAACAGCTTATCAAAAAAATGAATTGGCTTTCGAATAAATAAAAATATTACAAATTAAAATGGAGTAAAAATGAAAAAAAGAAATTTAATTTTAAGTTCTGCAAGTATATTAGGTACTGCTGGATTTTTAGGAATTGCTGCTTCATGCGGTAGCAGAGAAAATGAATCATGAGTTGCTACTTCAAAAGATATTTATATCGCTAAGGATGGAGTTCAAAAAGATTTTTATAACAAAGTAGAAGAATTATTTAAACAAACAGATTCATATAAAAAAGGATACAGACTAAATTTCATTGATAAAGGGGTATTTGACGCTTTAGATTCAGGAACAACTGGTGCAACAGCAAGGGAGTTCTCTGATATTTTATATGCACCACAAGACAGACTTGCTGATTTAGCACAAGGTGGTGTTATAACATTTCTTGATTCAGATAAATTTAATGGAATTTTTGATCATATAACACAAAAATTAAATATTAGTGAAGAAGATAAACAAGAAATGAAAGAATTTGGAAGCATTAGAGGTGTTTCGAATGATGGACAAAATAGACCAGTTTCTCGTTTAGCAGCAATTAGACACAACAAAGAAGGTATGATTTTAGTTTCGAATCAAGATGAAGCAACAACTCGTGCTGAATTATTAAATGAATCAACAGATACTTTAAAAGAATTAGTTATGCAAGGGAAAGCATTATTTAGATTCCAAGATTTCTGATTTGGAAATGGTCTTTTAGCTGGTGCTCTTAAAGGTTTAGGTGAAGAAGAATTAATTAAAAACATTTTATACAGCAAAAATGGTGAAGTCTCATCAATCTTTGTTAAATCTGATGAAAACCATGATAAATTTAAACAAGCACTTAAAATTTACTCACAAATTTTCTATCCAGTATATGAAGCGGCTTATGTAAAAAATGCAGCTGAATATAATGAAACTGTTTGGGCTAAAAAAGGTATTAGTCAATCAGATCTTAGAGAAACAATGAAAAACAATGTTGGCGATGCACAAGCTAAGATTTTTGAATTAATGAAATCAGGAAAACTTAATTACACTGTAATTGGTTCATGAGATGCACAAAACTCAGAAAAATTTGCTAATGTAAAATCATTCTTTACTGTACCTTACTCATATGAAGAAGGAAATAAAAAATACCAATTTATCCAAGGTCCTGGTTCATGAAGTTATGCAATTAATGCAAGAAATAACGCTGCAAGCGAAGAAAGAGTTCAAGCAATTAAAGATATTTTAGATCAAATCTTTACAGTAGATTCGTATTACGCATATTTCTCACAAGATTCAAAAATTCCTTTTGCAAAAACTTTACAAGACAGTATTAACAATAAATTTACAGAAGAAAAAAATGCAAAAAATTCTCAATATGACTCATTAGCAAAAAGTTTAGGTTACCAAAACTTTGCTGAAATGCAATCAACATTAGCAGCAGAATTACAAACATATAACACATTATCAAGCAGACAATACGAAGGTTGATCAAAAGATACAAGTAAAGATCCTCTTAATGATGCAAACATTACTAAAGTTGCTGCATTAGAATTATTTGATGCTGAAAGTCTTAAAAAACCAGCAATTAAAGCAAAAAATGATGAGTTAAAAACAAAACTTAAAGATTCAGTTGATTTAAGAAATGCATTAGCTGCAATTTTAGGTATTACTAATATTGATGACTTAGCTGGTAGAATTGAAGCATCAGGTAAATTAGAACAATGATTAGTTGGTCAAGATAAACTTAAAGATGGTGTAGTTGCCGCAAATCCAGATTTACAACAATCACCACTTTCATTCCATTTAAGAAAACTTGAAAAAGCTATTTTTGGTGTAAATGGTGATGAAGGTTCACAAAGAGATGCTGTATACAACAGAATTATGCAAGCAATTAAATCACCAAATTCTGAAGCAGAAATTAAAAAACTTTATGATGCTGTAAAAGAAAATGCTAAAAAACTATCAAAAGATCTTGCAAAAACAACAGTTGATGTAGCACAAGTTGAAAGAGCTGCAGAATTATACTTTAATGGATACTTTAATACAGCATATACAAAACAATTTGTGGAAAATATTTTACAAAACCAAAATGCTACTAAAAAAGATGGAACAATTGCAGAAAATGTAACAAACAAAAAAATAGCAGAAATCTTCGCAGAAAGTGATTCATTTGGTACTTCAACAAGATTACTTAATGTTATTACATCTACAAAAGGACTTAAAGATAATGGAGTAGGAAGATTCATAACACAAGATTCACGTTTAGATAACAGTAACCCACAATTTAAAGTTGTATGAGAAGTTATGAATGATCTTTCATTTGGTAAAATTTCTGAGTTCCCAGTATTAGCTCAAAAAGGCGTTAATACATTTGAAAAATATGTTGCTGCAATGGAAGAAATAATTAATGATGCAATGGTTCAAAAAATTAACACAATTAAATCAGGAAACAGTAGTGTAAATGTTTCATTACCACCATTAACAAAATAAACTCAAAAATAATTTATGTTATTAAAATATAAAACAAATATTTCAAAAATTCAATTTTATATATTTATTAGCTTACTAGCACTGCTTTCGGCAGTGCTTGTTCTATGAATATTGATTCCATTTGGTTATGGTTTATCAAAACAAGAATATGAAAATTTAACTAAAAATATGACACAAGAAGAAATTAATGATTACGCTTCAAATGTTACTCTTAAAACTCTTTTATCATACTTAGCAAATACTTTTACAATTATTTTCTTTATGATTTATTTAGTTTTAGCAAGACACAAAATTAAAGTAGGTTATTTCTTCTTTATTTCATGAATAGTAGTTTTTATAACTTTTGCAGGTTTACCATTTTATTTAGGGATTGAAAATTATTCAACTTTAAAAATTACTGTTGGTTCTTTAATCACAATAATTTCCTGTTGTATAATTGTAATGCTATTTATAGTTACATTTCAGTATTATGCAAAGAGAAAAATTCATGATTTTGAAATGTATAAAATACACAAAGGAAAGAGCAGATAATTATGAAACAATTAAAACTTTATAATTGATACGGCGAATCTTTTGATGCATTATTACCAGAGACAGTTGGTAATATAAAAGCTTATAAAAAGCAAGTTAAAAATATTTATAACAGAGCAAATGATAAAATAAAAGCTCAGGAAAAAATTGATAAAGACTTATTTTTAAGAGCTCGTACAAAATTACAAGATAATTTAAAAAGAGAATTATACAGTCACAAAATTGCATATAAAAACAAAATTACTGTATTACAAGATTCGATTAAAAAATTATCATATGCCAATTCAATAGAATCTTTATTAAGGTTCGAAATTAAAAAAATTAAAAAACAAAAAAAAGAAGTACAAAAATATGCAAAAGATTTTGTGCGTTCTTTAGAAAACACTGCTGATGATTTAGAATATAAATTACAAAGCATTCAAGATTTAACATCAAAAACCAATTTTGATGAAACTAACTTATTTAAAAAATTCACAATTTACAATATTATATTAATATACTTAACAAGCATTAAAAATACTGATTTTAATATCGAATTAATAAAAAACAAATTATTACCAATTGAAATTATTTGGTTAAATAAATTAGGTGATCAAGCAAGCGGTTTTTTCAAAAAAATCTATGATAAACTAGAAAAAACAAGACAAAGCCTTTTAAATAAAAAAAATTCATTAATTGATAAATACAACAGTACTTATAAATTAGAAAAAGAATTATATTTAAAAGAAAAATACAATATTGAATTACAAACAAAACAAAAAATTCTTGAATTAGAATATGAATATAATTCAAATGTAGCTTTAGCAAAACAAAAAAATATTGAAACTAAAAAACAAGCAAATCAAAAAATCGATGAACAAGCACAAGAATTACGTTCAATCGAAGCTAAAAATAAAGAAAAAGTTGATTCTATAATTGCAAATTCTAATCAAGAAGTTGTAAAAATTAAACAAGTTTATAAGGTTAAAAAACAAGAACAAAAAATTAAATCATTAATTTCGGTTTATAAAGATTTATATAATTACTTAAAATATGAAAAATTAATGAGTGATAATATTGATTTTAATTTAAACTTATCATTAGAAGAACTTAAACAAAAATTAGCAAATCTTCAAGAAACTTTTAAAGAATTTGTTTCTAAAAACATAGATAACTATAAAGTTACAAACGCTTTTGAGGTTCATTTAAATTGATTTAACAAACAAAGAGCAGTTAAAGAAGGTAATTTAATAGTTAAATCACAATATAAAGAATTGCTTGGAAAAAGTCATAAAAAATATACTTATCAAGGTTTTTATGAACTTGAAGAAGCAAAGGCGCTCAAAGATTGATTTATTGATGAAAAAGTAACTAGACAAAAATTTAGAAACGAAAAAATTCAAGCTAAAAATCAACTTTCAAAATTAATTTCACAAAATCAATATGAAATTGAAAAGCAAAGTTTTACAAAAACTAAACAAGAAGTTTTAAATAACTTCAAACAAGAAAAACAACAACTTAAAGAAAAATTAAAAAACAAAACAATTTCTAAACAAGCATACAAAAATAAAATTATAGAAATTAAAATTTATAAAAAAGAAGCGATTAATGAAGCGAAATTGCAGTCAAAAATTCAATCAAATAAAGAAATTTTAAAAACTAGTTGATTAAGAGAAATCGCTGAAAGAAAATTAAATAAAAAAGTTTATGAAAGTAAAATCACAGAGGCTCAAAAATCAATTCCAGTTGAATGTATGAAAAATCTACGTTGAATTGCTTTCTTTATCAACTTATTTTTACCAGGTTTATCTGAAATACTTTTATTTAAACAAAAATTAAAAGGTTGAATAATGCTTGGTATTACAGTATTCTTCTGGGCAGTTATCATACCCTTTTCATTTGGTTTTTATTGAAGTCAAATGGAAGGTGTTATAGGATTTAGGGATCTCGGGGCAAGGTACCATGATTTTAACAGAGGTATTTTCCCTGATGCCAGACTTTATCTTTTTGGTGGAGTTATATCCGTTATTTTATTAGTTTTTGCAATTGTGTATTTTGCTGTTTCAGCAATAGGTGCATATAGAGTTGCAAAATTCTTAGAATATGGATCAAGACCAAGTTCTTGAACGCATACCAAAAGATGATTAAACACTTCTGGTTTTCCATGAGTTATATCATTACTTGGTTGAGTATTAATGATTTTCATTGTTGCAACTCCAATTATTACTTCGGTATTAATTTCATTTACTAACTATGGTTACTTACATGAAGCACCACAGCAATCAGTTAATTGAGTTGGTTTAAAACAATGAGGAAACTGATGAACATTTAGAAACAATAATTTATTTAAATCATTAAGTAGAGTTATTTCTTGAACAATTATTTGAACAATTACTTCTACATTAATACCAATGTCAGTTGGTATTATGATGGCTGTTTTAACAAATAATCAAAGAATTAAATTTAAAAAAGTCTTTAGAATAATTTATATTATTCCATGAGCAATACCAGCCTTTGTTACTCTTACATTTATACGTAGTATGTTTGCTGGTGGTGATCAAGGATTGATTAACTTGATTTTCTTAAAGTTAGGTATTATTTCTGAAGCTAAAAACTGACTTGATAGCACAAACAGAGCAAGAATTTTAGTTATTTTAGTACAAACATGAATTGCTTATGCATGAATTTTTATGCTTGTTACTGGTAACTTACAATCAATTTCAAAAGATATATATGAAGCTGGTGCTGTTGATGGAGCAAAAGGAAGACAACTATTTTGACATTTAACACTACCTTCACTGCTTTTATCAATTGCTCCTATGCTAATTGGACAATTTGTCGGTGCATTTAATAACTTTACAACAATTTCTATATTTACAGGTGGTGGCCCTGCTTTTGCTGGTGAAACTTCAGCCTTTGGTGAACAATCAACAGATATTATTATTTCATGAGTGTTCAAATTAACACAAGGTTCAGTTCAATTTGAAGGAAACCGTTCATTTGCAGCCGCACTTACAACATTAGCATCATTATTCAGTATTGGTATCGGTGCTCGTGGATTTATTAAATCTATGTCAAGGAGGGATTAAGAGTGTTAGATACATTAAAGAGAAAATTATTTTACAAATTAACTTTTAATTCATTAAAAGTTAAAAAACATAAACTAGAGCCAAAAAGATTAAAATTTAATGAATCTGACTCTAAACCTCCAACAATGTGAGAAATTATTTGATTATTTTTTAATTACATTATTCTAATTTTTTGAGCAATTATTATTTTATTTCCAATTGCTACACTTATTTTATCAGCGTTTAACATAGCAAATAAACAAGTTTTACGTGTAACTCCTTTTCAATTTGGTTGAGACAACTTCGAATACTTATTTACCTCTGAAAGAAGTTTCTTTGGTCGTTGATACATGAATACACTTTTAATTGCTGTGCCTACTGCAATTATTTCAACAATTGCTGTTGCTTTAAATGCTTATGCTTATTCAAGATTCAAATTTGTGGGATCAAGACATTCATTAACAATAATTATGATGTTACAAATGATTCCTGCAACTTCTGCACTTATTTCATTATATTTATTAATTAAAATGGGTGGTGAATTAGGCGTACCTGTGCATGCTATGATGATTTTAATTTATTCTGGTGGAGCAATTTCAAGTAATACATTTATGCTAAAAAGTTATTTAGATACCATTTCATCAGAATTAGATGACTCAGGTAAAGTGGATGGATGTACAAACTGAGGTTTATTCTTTAAAATTTTACTTCCAGTAATTCGTCCAGCGTTAATTATGGTAGCTTTATGATCATTCTTAACACCATTTACCGATGTTATCTTGCCGAAATTTATTATTGTAGAAAATTCAGAAAAAACACTTGCAGTTGGTTTAGATACATTTATTACAGCTGAACCTAAACACGTAAATCAAGGAGCATATGTAGCTGGTTCATTACTTGCTTCAATTCCTGCCTTTGCATTATTTATGTACTTACAAAAATTCATCGTTGGTGGATTAAGCGATGGAGCGGTGAAAGGATAATATGAAAAATATACAAGACACACAACAAGATTTATTATCAAGTGATATTGAAACCGGTTTTGAAACTATTGACTTAGATAAAATGTTATCTGAAGTTGGAGAAATATATAATTCAAATCAAGGTGCTCATATTAAATTAGTTAATTTATCAAAAAAATATGAAGGTAATGAAAATTACACATTAGAAAATATTAATCTTGAAATTAAACCGGGAACATTTTGTATCTTTTTAGGACCATCTGGATGTGGAAAAACTACACTATTAAGAATGATTGCTGGTTTAAACTCAATAACAAAAGGTGATTTATTATTCAACAATAAAAGATATAACAACCTTTTACCAAATGAACGTAATATTGCAATGGTTTTCCAATCATATGCTTTATATCCACATATGAATGTTTATAATAATATTTCTTTTGGTCTTAAAATAGCAAAAGAAAGAAAAGATATAATTGATAAACGTGTAAAGGATGTTGCTAAAATTTTAAGAATTGACAATTATTTATATAGAAAGCCTCGTGATTTATCTGGTGGTCAACGTCAACGTGTTGCAATTGGTCGTGCTATCGCTAGAAAACCATTAGTTTTCTTAATGGATGAACCGCTTTCAAACTTAGATGCTAAACTAAGAGAAAGTATGAGACGTGAAATAGTTAATATTCACAGAATGCTTAATACAACAAGTATTTATGTAACACACGATCAACTTGAAGCTATGACTATGGGTGATCAAATTGTCGTCTTTAACGATGGTAAAATTCAACAAAGTGGTAAGGGGAAAGATTTATATTTCAAACCTGCTAATGTCTTTGTTGCTAAATTTATCGGTTCTCCTACAATGAATACCTTTGATGCAAAATTTAGTAATCAAGTTATTGTTGATGGTTCAAAAAAAATTGAAATTTCTTTAAGTGAATCAAACAAAGCGTTACTTAAAGAAAACCAAGAATTAATTGTTGGATTTAGAAGTGAAGATTTAAGAATTTCAAATACAAAAGTCACAAACTCTGTTGAAGGTAAAATTACAAACATAGAATTAATTGGTAAGGATCAATTAATTGTTGTAAAAATAAATGATGAAATTGAATTTGTTGTTAATGCTTCAAATAGTGAAGAATTTGAACTTTATTCAAAAGTTTACGTAGAATTTATTGAATCAAGAATTCACTTATTTGACAAACAAACAGAAGATAGAATAAATTAAAATGTATACAAATACTCAACAAACAGAAAAATACCAAAATAATTATTTAAAACGTAAGGTTTTATTAATAACACTTTTAATTTTTTCATTTTCAATTTTAGTTATTAGTTTAAATTTAATCTTTAAACTGAGTGATAGAATACAAACAGAACTTAATTGAATTTCTTCTGGTGATATATCACAATCATATACTCTTGAAGAAAAATTAAAATTATCTGAAACAAATAGTTTATGAACTTTATTTAATTCAATGAACTCAATTGTTATTGTTTTAAGTATTATTAACATTTTTATAATCTTATTTATGTTGTTTTTAATTTATACAAATAAAAGCAATGCAGATAAGTATTTTAGAATTTTATTTTGAACAATACCAATAATATTTATTTTATTATTCTTTATTATTTCTTTACAACCCGCTGAAGTAAAAAGGATTAATTTAGTACTTTTATCTAAACCTTCTGAGTCAAAAACTTCTGTATCAAGTCTTGAAATTATTTCACAAGGTGAATCATTAAGTAAAATTAGTTATGCAGAAGTATGATTAGCAATGATTTTAGCATTTTTATCAATTTTTGTAGTTATAAGTGCTAAAAAATCATTAGGTTTTGTCACAAAAGATTTTATATTAGCAAAAAAACTTATTGACACTTCAAAACTTAAAAAACAATTAGAAGTTTAAAGTTATATAAAAACTAGCATTTAAGCTAGTTTTTATACACCTTAAAAATTAAATAGTTTCTCAGTTTTTCATTTTCAAAAACTTTTATCACTATAATATAGTGATAAAAGTTTAAAATGAGTATTTTTTACTTGTTATTCCCGAGTTTCTCACTTTTATTTCGTAAAAATACGTTTAGACCTTGTATATAGGCCTAAACGTATTTTTATTGATAATTTTTAATTATTATTTTTTGGTATTCATCAAATTTATTTCAAATTAATGGTTCATTAATAACGTCTTCACGTTCATAATTAATAATTTTATTTGTAGATTTATTTATTTCAACTCTATGCCTTACTTTTTTAATAGTATTAATAAAGTTCGTTTCTGTTACTTTTTCAATAACACCATATTT
>NZ_JHWE01000005.1:10989-46474 GCF_000622205.1 Mycoplasma leonicaptivi ATCC 49890 | reverse complement strand
TTTTCATCATAATTTGTTATTAGTGATTTTATGATACTTTCATATTCAGGATTTTTCTCTTCAAGAATTTTTGAATTACCTAACCCTAAAATTTTAATGTTTTTTCGATATGAACCACTGTTATCAAAATAACCAATATTTTTATAAACTGTTTTGTTTTTACCACTTGAATTGTAAAGCATTAATTTCATTCTTTTATTATACCAAAATAACAAGTAAAAACAAGTAAAAAAATATTTTTTTGTTTTAAAAATCTATATATGTATATATACATATATAGAAATCTAAAAATAAAGACAAATTATTTTGTAAAATATATGTTAACTGGGAAAGATAGGAAGTTTAAATAAAACCCACTTTTGTGAGTTTTATTTTTTTATGCCTAATTTTTCTTCTTGAATTCTTACATAATTCTTTAAATCCTTAAGTTCTTTATTAGTTAATCTTCTATATTCACCAAGTTGCATTTTTTCAACTGTAATACCTGCATATTCAACTCTTTTTAAATTAATAACTGTTTTTTGAACTGCTTTAAAAAGTTCTTTAACGTGATGATAAGTACCTTGTGTTAAAATTACAAAATAAGATTTTGGACTATTTTCACCTACTGGTAATACTGTTTGCTTACTGATAACTTTATTAACTTTAACAGGTTCATTTAAGATTTTTAATTCTGATTTTGTAAGTTTTTGATCAAGTCTTGCTCTATAAACTCTAATAATTTCATATTTCGGATGTGTTAATTTATTAGATAATTCACCGTCATTTGTCAAAATTAAAACACCAGTTGTATCATAATCCAATCTTCCAACTGGAAATATTTTATAAGGCGTCTCTATTAAATCAGTAACTTTTGTGCGATTAAAATTATCTTTAAGAGTACAGATGGTTTTTGCTGGTTTGTTGAGCACAAAATATACTTTATTTTCTTGTTGAATGGGCTTGTTGTCTACTAAAATTTCATCATTAAATGTTGCTTTATCACCTAATTGTGCTGTTTTGCCATTAATTTTAACTCTTTTTTGTAAAATAATTGTTTCTGCTTCACGTCGTGAAGCAATACCAGACATAGAAAGTATTTTTTGTAGTCTTATTTGTTCCATAAATCTCCCATATGCTTTTTATAAAGTTCAATTGACTTTTCTGACATTATAATACCTTTTTTAACATTAAAATCATAATTAATTTTTACAACTTGTGCAAAACCTTTTTCTAAATTTTCAAGCGTAAGTTCTCTAACTTTTTGAATGCCTGGAAATTTTCTTCCTTGACAAATTTTATCTGCTATAAATAAAATTTTATCTAGTGTATTCATATTTTGCTTTAATTCAGTGTGACATTTAATCGCATCTATAATTTCTTTGTCTTGTAATTTGTAGTAATTTTCAAGTCATAATCCTGCTGTTAATTGATGTAAAAAATGTTTAGGTGTGTTAATTAAATCTGGTTGAAACTTTTGAATAATTTCACGATGATTACTTTCAGGTAATTCTTTTGTAATATCATGCATTAATCCAGCAATATAAGCTTTTTTTGCTGAAAATTTGTGTTGTTTTGCAAGTAAAACAGCAAAATCTGCACATGCTACTGAATGTTTTGCTCTTAAAGCACTTAAATTATTATGAAGAATTTGTGATAAATATAAACCTTTTTTTTGTATATAATTCAGCACTTTTTCATCAACTAAATTCATTAAACCATATTTAAAATTTGTTGAAGAATATTTTTCAAATAAGGGATTATCTAATAAAATGCCATTATATTTTTTTAAATTAAGTTTATTAATATTTTTATCTCTTCTAACAACAGTTATTTTGGTTAAGTAAGCTATTTCATCAATATCTTTTCATTTATTTAATTTTGGTAAATTATCACTACCAATAATTAAATATAATTCATCATTTTTATATTTATTTTTAAGATATTTTACAGTATCAATCGTATAACTTACATTATTTCTTTTTGCTTCAAACAAACAAATTTCCATTTTATCTTCTAAAACCAGGTTTATCATATTTATTTTATCTTCAATATTAATACCTTTTGTTTTATTTTTAAAAGGTGAGACTTGTGTTGGAATAATTAAGAGTTTATCTAAATTTAAATTTTTGATAACGAATTTAGCTATTTTGATATGTCCTTTATGAATCGGATCAAAAGATCCTCCGTAAATACCTATTTTCATACTTCTCCTATTTCTTAAAAATACCTTCTGGAACAGAATATTTATTAAAATCCTTCTCTTTTTCTTTTAATTTCATATGTTTATTAAGTGTCATAACTTTTTCTTTTTTTAATTGTCTATTTATATTAGATATGATATTATCAACTGTTTTGTTTTCATATTTGATTTTTGTATCAAACAAACTTACTTTTTCATAATAATCAAATTGACTAATTAAACCTGCTACTCTTACACCAACACCTATAATTAAATCATCTTCAAAATTTTGTTGATATAAGTTGAAGATATACTTTTTGATTTCTAATAAATCATTTGTATGTTTTTTAATTTTATGATTTTTAGATATTCATTTTTTGTTGACTTGTCTTATATCTAATGCAATTAAATTACCAAGTTGATACATTTTTTTTAATCTTTTAGACACATTTTCACAAAGTTTATTAAGTGCATTTAATATACTTTCTTGATCTGCTCCACCATATTGTAATGTTATCATATTACCGATACTTTTATTTTGATGTAAAAATTTTGAATAAGAAAATTCACCAATTTCAAAATCTAACATATCTAAATATTTAAAACCAGTAGAACCAAATACACTTCTAAAGATTGCATCATTATTTGTAAATTTTAACAAATCCTCAATTTGAATGACACCAATCTTTCTAAGTTTTTGTGACAATGAAGGTCCAATACTGTGAAATTCAGAAATATCTTTTTTGTAAATTATCTCTTTGTAATTTTCATAATTGATAATTCCTATATTATCAGGTTTAAAATGATTAGTTGCCATTTTTGCATATCATTTTGTTTGTGATATACCAATTGTTATAGGTATTTGAAATAAATTTAAAATATTTTGTTTGATTTCTTTAGCAATTTTAAGAGCGGATTCATGTGAAGATATTTCATTAATAGAAAAAGTTAAATAACATTCATCGATTGAAGCAATTTCGATATTTTCACAATAATTTTTACCTAAAAAATAAAAAATATCATTAGATATTTTTCGATATAGTTCAAAATCTGGTTCAATAACAATTGTTTTTGGTTCAATTGCTAGTATTTCTTTAACTTTCATACCAACTTTTGCGCCCTTATTTTTTAGATCATAACTTGCCGAAACCGCTATTGAATATAAATCATTTTTTGCTATAACAACTGGTGTATTTTTCAATCAATATTTAACAGTTTTAGAAGCATTAACAAAATAAGAATCAAAGTCAATATGAAATATATATTGTCTAAAATTTTTCATCAATAATTGATTTTAGCGAACTTGGTAAAAGCATCGCACAATTTACTCTATTTAAATGTTTTTTAACATTAAAAAACGTTCATAACTCCCCTAATTTTTCAAAATCAAAATCTTCTTTGACTTCAATTTCATTAAAGTTTAAAAAATCTTCAAAATTTTGTATTATGTTTGTAATTTCTAAATAATTTTTACCAATAATTTGATTAATAAAAATGTCTGCGCTTGCTAAAAAAATTGAGCACCCATTACCATCAAATTTAATATCTTGTAAAATTTCATTTTCTCATTTAAAATCTAAAATTAATTTGTCAGAACATGAAGAACTATAAAAGGTCAATTGAGGATTTAATAAATTTGTTTTATTTTGTGGTTTTAAATAGTGATTCATTATTATTTCTCTTGCTTGATTTGGATTAAAACGCATAAAAGTCACCTCCATTTTTTAATTCTTCCACAAGTTTATCAATATCTGAATAATCATTATATATACCTAATGAAATTCTTACAAATGAATGCTCATTAAGAATGTTTCTAATATTATGAGCACAAAATATACCAGCAATGGTATAAATGTTTTTACTTCCGAGATATGTTGCTACATCTTGTGAATTAACTCCATTTACATTAATCAAAAAAATATAATCACCAGGTTTAGAGTATATTTTTATGTTGTTTAATTCTGATAATTTTTTATATAAATAATTTGATAAATCAAATAAAATTTCTTGTGTTTTTGGATATCCAATACTATTAAAAAAATCTAATGATTTATTGAACATAAAAAAACCAGCTAAGTCAGGGGTTCCTGGTTCAAAAAGTTGAATTGTTTTTTTGGGGGTTCAGTTTCCTAAAACATCAATTTCATCCACAGATCCACCACCAAATTTTTTTGGTCTTAATCTTTTTAATAAATTAAGTTTGATCGCTAAAACACCCATACCAGTTGGACCGTAAAATTTATTTGTACTAAACACTATAATATCACTAAAATCAAATAACACTTCTGAATGGCTAATCGCTTGAGCTGCATCGTTAAAAAGTAAAATATTATTTTTTTTACACTCATTATAAATATCTTTCATAGAAATACCATTTGATATATTATTAGTCTCTTGACTTAATGAAACAAGTTTAATTTTATTTTGATAATTTTTAATATCATCTATTAAATTTGTTGACATTATAATTTTAACTTTTTTATTTTTAGACATTTCTATTCATGGAATTATATTCGATGAATGATTGTACGAGTCTAATAAAATAATATCATTTGGTTGTAATAAATCAGCAAACATATTAACAAAAAGATTTATAGATTCAGTTGTTCCACTTGTAAAAATAATTTCATCATCAGAACCATTTAATAGTTTTGCTACTTTGCTTCTTACGTTTTTTATAACATAATTAACTTCATTACCTAATGGTGTATCAGCAGTTCTTGATGATATTGATTTATTTAGATAATAATCATTAATAGACTCAATTGCTTCTTTAGGTTTTAAAACTAATGCAGCACTATCAAAATAAACTATATTTTTTAAAATAGGAAATTGATCTCTAATATTTTTATTATCTATCATTAACGAACCTTTCTTAATATTTTGATTAGTCAAACATTATAATTTTTATGCAATTTAAATTGATCTAAAAATTTAAAATAGTATTTTCTTTTTTTGCTAGCAAAAAGAATTTTTTCTTGATTAGTTTTCAAATTAATATCATTATCTTGAATGTGTCAATAAAAGGAAAACTTTGAAATCATTTCAAAGAAAAAGAAATAATAAAAATTATGAATCATAATTTTATCTTTATCACTAATTTTTTCAAAAAATATGATTTTATTAAAAAAATATTTCATAAATTTCTCAAAACTTTTAAACTCTCTTATTTCTTCTAAAAAGTTTAGTAAATTAATATCTTGAATAATACCCATTTGAATAAAAACAAATTTGGTGTATTCAATTTTTTTAAGCATTTTTTTGAAATAAAAATAACTTCAGAAAGAAAAGGTTTTAAACATTTTTATTTTTGAATAATTTGAGAGTATGCTGCAATTTTTACTTTAGCTTTATAAAAGTTTTCTAATAAACCGTTAACAAATTTAAAATAGTTCAATTCATTTAACTTATTGTTTTCATCAGTAGTTTTACCAAAATAAATTTTTGTTATTTCAATTGCTTCATTAATTGCTATTTTAGCATCTATATCAAACATTTCAGAAGCAGCATTTATGATAATACCCCTAATTAAAGGACTTATTCTGTCTCATTTTCAATCATTATTCATTAATTTTTTAATAATTTCAAGGATTCAATGATACCTTTTTTCAATTTTCATTACTTTTTCTTTTTGTAAATCTGTAAAAAAATAATTATCTTTAAGTATTTCAGAAGCATTATATTTATTTTCTAATAATTCATTTTTATAAATCGTTTGAATAACTTCTATCCTTTGTTGGCGCATACTTTTTGTTTTGATTTCCATATTTTTTCCTTTCACGCAATGATTTTTAATCAATTATATAACAATCTTTTTTAGATATAAAAAATATTAAAAAATGCTTATTTTTATATGGTTTTAAGCTATTAATTCATAAGAAAAAAACCTAAAATATGATAAAATTAATTGTATAAAATAAAGGGGTAAAAATGAAGTTATCATTAATATCATTGGTATCAAATAATTTAAAAAATATTGATAATTATTTAAATAGTTTGCAACAACAAACTAATCAAGATTTTGAAATAATTTTGGTAGTTTCAAATAAAACAGATCAAAAAAATATTTTTAAATTAATTGATAAATATTTTGCTTTTTTCGGTCAAAGACTTGTTATTATTTACAACACAAAAAATTATTCTTTTCAATATAATCTTTTAAGCGCTTTTAAAATTGCTAAATATCCGTTTGTAACAGTTTTAAACTCTGACACCACTTTAAAAGATACATATATTGACAAAATGATAGAAAGCGCATATAAATATAATGTTGATGTGTTAGAATTTAAACCAAGACTTATTGGATCTATTTCATGAAAACCAAAAGCTCGTTTAATAGATAAACAAGTAATTAACCTCGAGAATAATGCTCTACCATATGCTTATTCATTCCCTTTTATATTTAATAAAATTTTTAAAAAAAATTTAATAAAAAAAATATCAAAATATAAACAAAAAATAATAAATGATTCAAAAATTTGTTTAGAATTAAATTATCAATTATTATTTGAAGCAAAAACATATTTATATTTAGATTTTAGAATCCACAGAGAATACTTCGGTTCAGATGTTGTTTTAAACACAAAAACAATTAACGAAACTTTTGATAATCTTTTAAATCAATTAGATATGCAAAATAGAAAACTATACGAAGAAGTAAGATATGCAAAATTATATTTTGTTAAACTTATTTTAACTGCTTTTTTAAAAGAAACTACTTTTAGATACAAAAAACTTTACCCAAATTCTAAAGAAGAAATTAAAGAAAAAAGAAGTAATCTACTTTTAGAAAAACACAATATCTACTTGTACAAATTAGATGAAGAGTATAAAAAAAATAACTATTATACTTCTAATACTTATTTATTGCAAAATAACCCTGAAGTTTTATTATTATTAAAAGATGTTGAAAAATTACACAAAACAAAAATATTAAAAAATTTAGAGTAAATTATGTATAAGAACGCTTCATTATCCAAAAGGTTTTTAGCGAATTTTTTAGATTTAATAATTATTTTATTTTTTTTCTTTATTTGTATTGTGTTACCTTTTTTAATTAAACCACAAAATAAAATTATAGATTCAATATTTTATTCAATAATAACTGTAATCATTCTTATTTTAAACTTTTTTTATTTAATAATACCTATTTTTACAAAAGGCAAAACTTTAGGTATGTTATTAATAAAAATAAAAATAATTGATTCTCAGACAAAAGATTTTAGAATTAAAACTCTATTTTTAAGAAATGTTTTTAATTCTTTTTTATTATCTCTTCCATGGGTATTAACTTTAATCTTTTTTTCAAAAGATTCTTTATTTTTTAATGAAAAAAAACAAATATGAGAAATTAAACAAACATTATTAAATAAAATTATTCTTCAAATTATCATAATGTTATTAACAATACATTTTTCAATATTTACAATCAGTTATTTTATGATTTTATTTAATAAAAAAAAATTAGGTTTAAACGATATTTTAACTGATAGTAGAATTGTTGAAAATAAAATGATAAATATTATGGAAGTAGAAAATGATATTAAGTTTGTTCCAGAACTAAATACCAGAAGAAAATTTAGATATTTTTCAGAAATTAAAAACGAATAAAAGAAAGGTTATTTATGTTACCATTACTTAAAAAAGTTGATTTATTATCAGATTTAAACGAAAAACAAAAGGAAGCTGTTGTTTATTTTGACACAAATTTAAGAATAATAGCGGGTGCAGGAACTGGAAAAACTAAAGTTTTAACAAGAAAAGTTTCTTATTTGATAAATGATCTTGGTATTTCACCAAGAGCAATCCTTGCTGTCACTTTTACTAATAAAGCAGCAAAAGAAATGGTAAATCGTATTGAAAAATATTGTCAAAATAATAAAGAAGAATTAAACGTAATGACTTTTCACTCATTTTGTACTTCTGTGTTAAGAAAAGACGTAAGAGCAATAGGTTATCGCAATGACTTTTATATAATTGATGAAGAAGATAAAATAAAATTATTAAAAAGAATTTATGATCAACTAAATATTACCACAAATGAAGTTAGTTATCAAAGTGCTATTCAATACATTACATGAGCAAAAAATTTCACAAATAATCCATCTCAATTTTCTGATGAACTAAAAAAAGAAAATGACACAATTTTAACAGAAATATTCCATGCTTATCTAAATGAATTGGCAAGACAAGGTTCAATGGATTTTGATGACCTTATTCTTACAACACATACTTTATTTCAACTTAGACCGGATATCTTGAAGAAATACCAAGATAGATATAATTATATTTTAGTGGATGAATTTCAAGATACATCAAGTATTCAATATGAAATTATCAAAATGCTTGTAACTGATAAAACACATTTATGCATTGTTGGTGATCCAGATCAAACTATTTATAACTGACGTGGTGCTGATGTTAATTTAATCCTTAATTTCGATAAAGATTTTAACGATGCAAAAACTGTTATTTTAGACATTAACTACAGATCTACACAAAAAATATTAGATGCTGCAAATAAACTAATTAAATATAATAAAAAACGTTTTAGTAAAGATTTGGTTACTTTGCAAAAAGAAAATGAAGAACAAAATTCAGAAATACAGTACTTTAATAGTTTTAATGAAGAAGCTGAAGCAAGATATGTAGTTAATAAAATTAATGAATTGAAAAAAAATAAAAATCAACTCAAAACAATAGCAATTCTTTTTAGAACAAACTATTATTCAAGAGCTTTTGAGCAAGTATTAATTGAAGAAAACATACCTCATAAAATTATTAATGGAACAAAATTTTATCAAAGATCTGAAATAAAAGATGTTATTGCATTTTTACGTGTTTTATGAGATGGACATGAAATTTCATTTGAAAGAATTGTAAATGTTCCAAACAGAGGTTTAGGAGAAAAAACACTTAATGCTATTAGAAGTTTTTCAAAAGAAGTTGGTAAGTCACTTTATAATACAATGAAACAAGAAATAAAAAAATTACCTGTTCCAAAAGAGGTTATCATTAATAAAATACATCCCTTTATTAAATCTATTAATGATCATAGTAATTCCCTCAGATCAGGTAAGTATACAATAACAAGGGTTCTTGATTCCTTATTAAATGAACTTAAATACTATGAAAGTATAGAAAATAATAAAAACCTAAGAGGTACTGCAAAAGACAATGTTAAAGAATTACTTAGCTCTATTGATATTTGACAAAAGAAAAACAAAAACAAAAGCGTCGATGATTATTTAAATATGGTAAATTTAATGACAGTAACAGATGAATTGTATACTGAAACAAATTATGTTACTTTAATGACAATCCACTCTGCTAAAGGTCTTGAATATGATAACTTATTCTTGGTAGGTATGAATCAAGAAATTTTTCCAAGTTATAGAATATTTGAAAAAAATGCTTTTTTAAATAGTAGAGGAGATTCTAATACAGAAGATTTATTAGAAGAAGAAAGAAGATTAGCATATGTTGCAATAACAAGAGCTAAAAGAAATCTTTATATCACTTCTGCAAGAGGTTATCATCATACAACAAAAAAACCAAAACATCCTTCACAATTTCTTGAAGAAATGGGGATCAATTTATCTGAAACTATTTTATTAAAAACTAATGAAAATATGTCACCTCTTACACCCGATGATGATGTTACTGAAAATATAACAAAAAATTCACAAATGATTGTTGGTGATATTATCTCACATGTTATTTTTGGTGAAGGTGAAGTTATTGAAATTAATGGGAATAATGATGTTCTTATTAAGTTCCATAAAAATGGTGAAACAAAAAGATTGAATAAATTACATCACGCTATAAGAATTATTAGTAGATAATGAATATATTTTTTATTACTTTAATACTAGTTATTCTTCTTGTTACATTATTTTTATTTACATTTTTCATTTCATATTTTTATTATAGATCATCATCTGGAATAATATTTTTTAGAATTGATAATAATAACTATAGAGTTTTACGTCTTTCAGAAAAATATAATCTTTTATCAACACCTTTTGATGCTAAACAAACAAAATTTAAAAAATATAGTTTTTTAGAAATAAATAGTTTTTTAGAATATTTTGATGAAAAAAGTAAAAAAATGATTACTGATTCATTATCAGATATAAATAAAACTGAAACAGAAATATCGGTTAAAATAAATAAAGATTTTAGACAAAATTTTACATTATTCGAAAGAATTATTGCATATTTTGATAAAACTATTTTTAACAACAAAACAATGTTATTAAAAATTAAAAAGTCAGATAATTTATCAGAAAGTTATTGTTCTTTATACTGATCAAGAAAAGATTATAAAACGAATAATTTAAAACTTATTAATTTATCAAATAATAAAGACATAAAACTTGGTTTTTCTAATGCTAAAATATTAGGTTTTTTATTAAAACCTGAACATTTTAATAAAGTATTAATAGCAGATGAATTAATTGATATTTATGTGCAATTTAATTTATCTAAAAAGAATACATATTATTTTTGTCAAGATGGTATTTTGTTTTTTATTTCTAAGAAAAAAAATTTACTAGAGGATAAAAATCATATTCAACTAACAAAAAATCATTATTCAAAAATTTTTACAACATATACTTTTCTTGAGTATGGTCAAATAAAAGAATTTTCTGATTTAGAAAATATTAAAAGTATTTTACAATTTTCTTTATATAACATTTTTTATAATTCAAAAAATTATAATAAAAATAATTATATAAATATAAATAGTAATTACATAAATTTAAATAAAAGTATAATCCATACTGAAAAATTTAAAACTTTTCATCATATGTTACAAAAATATCAAAATATCAATAACAACATTAGAGAACAAGATTTTACCATTGATGAAATTAAAATTGTCAATTATAATAATAACTCTGTTAGCACTTTAAAGTTTTTGACTTTTAAACTTAATAATTCAAATATTGGAAATCAATGAATGGATTTTTTCAATTCAATTTATTATGAGAAATTTTTATTTGAAAAAAAATGGTATGACTCAATATCTAAAAAAGAAAATTTAAATTTATTGAATAAAAATTCATTTATTAAAATTTCACAGGAAACTTTTTTAAAAGAAACTTTTAATCCAAATAAAAATTTACCAATACCAATAATTTATTCATATAATAATTTATTCAATACTCAAAAAATAAATGATAAGATAAATATTAATTATGAAAAAGGTATAATAATTGGACTTTATATCAATACAATAAATAAATATATTTTAGATACTCTTAAAAATATAGACAAATTAAGTATTTTAATAATTGGAAATAAAATTACTAAAAATATGAATAAAACAAATGTTTTTTATGAAATTCTAAATTTAATTAATAATGTTAAAAACAAAAATTTTGTATTAATATATGAAAATCCGCCGGCTAATCTTGATGAACTTATTAAAGAAAAATTAAGAGTAAAAATGTGTTATTTTTTAAATTAAGGAGAAAAAATGAACGAAAATAAAAAAAATTTATACGATGCTTCAAAAATTACTTATTTAGAGGGTTTAGAGCACGTTAGAAAACGTCCTGGTATGTATATTGGTAGCACTTCTAAAGTTGGGCTTCATCATATGATTTGAGAAATTGTTGACAACTCTGTAGATGAATGTATGGCAGGTTTTGCTAACAAAATTTATATAATAATAACAAAAGATGATCATATTATTGTAGAAGATAACGGTAGAGGAATACCTGTTGGTGAACATCCAAAATTCGGTATAAGTGCTTTAGAAGTGGTTTTAACTAAACTAAATGCTGGTGGTAAATTTGAATCTAATGCTTATAAGGTTAGTGGTGGTTTACATGGTGTTGGTGCTTCTGTTGTTAATGCATTAAGTGATTCAATGAAAGCATGAGTTAGAAGAAATAATAATATATACTATGCAGAATTTTATAATGGTGGTAAAACACTCAAACATACAGAAATTATTGGAACTTATGATGGTAATGAAACTGGAACAAAAATTGAATTTCACCCCGATTATTCAATAATGGAAAAAATACCATTTGATAAAGACTTGATCATTGATCATGCCAAACAAATTGCACACTTAAATAAAGGTTTATTTGTAAGTGTTGAAGATCAAAGAGATAATTCTAAAATAGAATTCCAATATGAAAGCGGTATTGTTGATTATATAAAAGAAGTTAACGAAGGTTATACACCTATTAACTCTGAAATTATTTATGCTAATGGTGAATATAAATACACTAATGACTCAAATGGCGAAGAGGTTGCTATTGGTGTTGAGGTTGCTATGCAATACCTTAAAGATATGTATAGATCAAATATAATTACATATACAAATAACATTTCAACGCATGAAGGTGGTTCTCATTTATCAGGCTTTTATGATTCGATTATGAGATTAGTCAATAATTATGGTATTGAAAAAAGTTTTATTAAAAACGATAATGATAAATTTTCAAGAGATGATTTAATTGAAGGTTTATCTGCCATCATATCAATCAAACACCCTGATCCTCAATTTGAAGGACAAACAAAAGGTAAACTTGGGTCAAAAGATGCACGTAGAGCTGTTAATGAAGTATTTTCAGTTGTTTTTGAAAGATTTTTAAACGAAAATCCAGATGTTGCTAAAAAAATAATTGAACTTGCTTCTATTGCAAGGAAAGGAAGATTAGCATCAAATGCTGCTCGTGATAACGCAAGACGTAAAAATGTTTTTGAAAGTGGTGGTTTACCTGGAAAATTATCTGATTGTACAAGTAAAAATGCAGAAGTAAGTGAACTTTATATTGTCGAGGGTAATTCCGCTGGCGGTTCTGCTAAAATGGGTAGAGATAAAAATACACAGGCTATTTTACCTTTAAGAGGTAAAATATTAAATACAGAAAGAGCAAGACAAGATAGAGTGTTTGAAAACGAAGAAATTATGTCGCTTATTACAGCTCTCGGTACAGGTCTTGGAGATACTTTTAACATAAATAAATTAAGATATCATAAAATTGTTATTATGACAGATGCTGATGTTGATGGTGCTCACATTAGAACTTTATTATTAACTTTCTTTTACAGATATTTTAAACCATTAATTGAATATGGTTTTGTATATATTGCTCAACCACCATTGTACAAAATTCAACAAAATAAAACAATTGAATATGCTTTTAATGATGAACAAAAAGATGAGATAATTTCAAAACTTAATCCAAATATAAAAGTTACCATCCAAAGATATAAAGGTCTTGGAGAAATGGATCCTGAACAACTTTGAGAAACAACAATGAATCCTGAAAATAGAAAAATGCTTCAAGTTCAAGTAGAAGATGCATATAGAGCAGATAGAATTTTTGAAATATTAATGGGAGATAATGTTGAACCTCGTAAAGAATTTATTTCTCAAAATGCAAGATATGTAAAGAATATCGATATGTAAAAATAAAAATACTTCATAAATATGAAGTATTTTTTTGTTTAATTTGTGTATTTACGAAATAATATTCCTTTAATTATTCGATTTGTTTATTATTTGCTTTTTTAAAACTAAATGTGAAATTCACTTTAATAAAAAACCAAAAAGTATTGAACCAAAAAAACCAATAATAATAAAAATGTTAATACTACTTCATTCTTGTCCTAATATTTGCGGGAATGAAATAGAAAGAATTAAAAATAACATTCAAATGATATTAAGAGAATAAATTACTTTTTCATAAAGTGGTATCTTTGAAATTTTCTTTTTCTTTTCTAATATAAAAGCTGTTATAAATGTTAATATATCTTGTAAAAATAAGGCTAATGAGCTTATTACAATTACACCTAAATAATAATCTCTATTTCCTGTTATTGTTGGTATTAGTCATAATACAATCATTGCAAATAATGTAACAAGAGCAGTAAAAATAATTGCATTTTTATATTCATTTTGTTTATTTTTTCTTGAAAAAATAGGATGAATAAAATGATCTTCAGAAAGAGGGACTATTTTCCTTGCAGAAGAAATAGTTTGTGTTATTTTATATCCAATATCATTTGAAATAAAACCAATCAAAAATAAAACAATACCAAAAACACCTAAGGTAATTTTATATATTTGTGAAAAATCTTCATCTGGATTAGTTTTAATACCAAGCAATAAAGTATAAATTAGCAAATAAAAACCAAATATTAAACCAAGTGAAAATAATAAAATAACTCTAAAATTTTTAAATTTAACATCTTTTACCATTGCACCCATATCTTCAACACCTGCAAAAGCATAAATAAATAATGTTATTGAATTAATTAAAAGATAAGGTGTTAATTGTTGTGATTTTAATATATTTTCACTGTATTCTTGACTTAATGATAATTGATAAATTATTAATATAATACCAATTAATAGCACTATTCACTTAACGCTTGAAGTTATATATACAATTTTAGTACTTAATTTTAAACCTTTTGTTGATAGTAATATTAAAATACTAAATACTAAAATAGATATTATCCTAATACTTCAAATAATAATTTCGTAATTATTTATATTATTAGGTATGATTATCTCTATAACACGAGATAACAAAAGTGGCGATATAGATGAAAGTATCGGGCTTTGCATAAATTGGTTTCAACCAACCAAAAAAATAAACTGTTCAATAAATTTTTGTTTTAATGTTTTTTTAGCAAAAATATTATACTGAATATGCGGATGAGAAACTTCATCACTTATCTCTCTTGCATATGCATATGAACCACCGTAATGGTCATTATAAACATTTGCTAATCTCGAAAATACCAATGATGTACCTAATACAGTAAAAAATGATAAAGTAATTGCTAAATAACCTCATAAACCAAGAGGTAAAACTTCATTTATTGTTGCGACAAAACCCAAGCCTACAATAAAATTGATAGTAAAAAAAGTAAATGTTTTTGTATTAAAATGTTTTTTCATCTAATTTTTTATTACATTTTTTGGTTCTTTTCTATTAAAAATAACCTCAAATATCTCATCATAAGTTTTCACAGGTATATATGTTAACTCTTTTTTTATTTCTAATGCTATATCATCAATATTTCTGATATTTCCATATGGTATAAAAACATTTTTTATTTGTTTTTGTCATGCTGCAAATGATTTTTCTCTTAAACCACCTATTTCTAATACTTTTCCACGCAATGTAATTTCACCAGTCATTCCGTATGTTGAATCAACGGGTTTTTTTGTTAATGCAGAAATAATTGCAGTTGTGAATGTTACTCCAGCGCTTGGACCATCTTTTGGTGTTGCACCTTCTGGTACGTGAATATGAATTATATTATTATCAAAATCAAAATCATTTATACCAAATTTTTTAGCATTTGATCTAATGTAAGAAACTGCTATTTGAGCCGATTCTTTCATAACATCTTTTAAAGAACCTGTTAATTTAATTTCAGATTTACCTGGATATGTATTAACCTCTATTTGAAGTGTAGAACCACCTGTTTGAGTATATGCTAAACCATTAACAATACCTGGCATTGCAAAATCTTCTTTTTCTTCATCTTTGTATCTTTCAACACCTAAAAGTTCTCTTAAATTAGCAATTTCAACATTATAAACTTGTTTAGTGTTCTTTTTATTTAATAATGATTTTAATGTGTATTTACGAGCGATTTTATCTAATACTCTTTTTAACTCACGCACACCAGCTTCATTTGTGTAATTTTTAATTATATATCTAAGTGTTTCATCATCAATTGTAAAGAAACCTGATTCGGCCCCAACTTGTTGGATTGATTTTGGAATTAAATGTTCTTTTGCTATTTTAATTTTTTCTGTAATTGTGTATGCTGATAAATCAATTACTTCAACACGGTCAAGTAAAGCATGAGGAATGCTTTCATAGTAATTAGCAGTAGCTATAAATATAATTTTTGATAAATCATATTCATGTTCAAGATAGTGATCTTGAAATTTTGTATTTTGTTCAGGATCTAATACTTCAAGCATTGAAGAAGCTGGATCACCTTTTAATGAATGACTCACCATTTTATCAATTTCATCTAAAAGAATAACAGGGTTAGAAACTTCTGCTTTAAGCAATGCTTTAACAATTTTACCTGGCATTGCTCCAACATATGTCCTTCTGTGACCTCTTATTTCACTTTCGTCAGAAACTCCACCAAGTGAAATCTTAACAAACTTTTTATTTAACGCTTCTGCTATAGCTTTTGTTAAAGAAGTTTTACCAACACCAGGTGGACCTACTAAACAAATAATTGGTACATTGTTAAATGAATTATCATTACTATCTTTAAAAAGACTCATATCAATTTCATTATTATCATCTAATGATATTTTTTTAGCAGTTAAATCTTTATTTTCTTGATTTTTAATAATTACAGCAATGTGCTCTATTATTCTTTCTTTTACCTTATCAAGACCATAGTGATACTTATCAAGAGTTTCTTTTGCAAATTCAATATTTAAATGTTCTTTTTGTGTTTTTCTTCAAGGTAATTTTTTCAAGATATTCATATATGTTTTTGAAATACTTGATTCAGGAGATGCGGGTGATAGTTCTGAAGCTCTTTTAGACTCATTTTTAAGAAGTTTTCTAACGCTTTCTGGATAAATAAGATTTTTATCTTCTTCACTTAAATTAGAGTTATTATCTTCTTCATCATCGGTTGCATTTATACTATTTAGTTGTTCTTGAATAATTTTATTTTTTTCTCTTAAAATGTATTCTTTTTGTTGAATAGCCATTTTTGAAGTCATTTCTTGTCTTAAATCATCATCGTTTTTAGTAACTTCTGATAAAAATTCACGAACTTTTGAAATTAAGTTTTTTACTGAATTTAAATTAAAATCTGTAAATAAATCTTCTTTTTGAAAAATAAAAAGTTTGCTTTTTAAATAAGAAAATGCTGTAAAGACTGAATACAATAATAAATCATTTGGATCTGTATAATTTGTCTCTTTTAACAAAGTACCTACTCAATCTTGTATATTTTTTCATGTGTTTTGTGTATTTGAAAACGCCATTTTATTAAGTATTATTGTTGAAATTCTCGATGAATTAAAACCTGCTTCTGGTTCAATATGCTTACTGTCTGCTAAATCAAATACCTCTTTAATAGAAGAAAGTTGTGTTTCTGGTTTTTGATTTTCAAGAAAATCACGAACAGAATACATTTCTAATTCAATTTCAGCTGATTGAATATATTTATTAGATATTACAGAATTAAATTTCTTAAAATTCTTTTTAAGTACTTCTATAGAAACAAAATTTTCAAAAATTGGTTCATTATTTTCATCTGGTTCGCAAAAACCATAGTCGCTAATATGCGCAAAACCAAGAACCTTTAATACAAAACCTTTTATTTTTTTTTCTTTTGGTGATTTTTCAAAACCAACAACTTCTGTTAATAAACCTCTATCAGAAATTGATAAAGTAACTTTTTGTTTTTGCATATCTTGATTTTCTCTTAAAAAACCAACAACAAGTTTATCTCCTATATTAGTATTTTTTGAAATATCTAATTCATTAAAATCAGAACTAACTGATAGATCTACCTTAAAAAAAGAAAAAGGAAAATATAATTCTTCATCTTTAACTAACATAAATTTATATTTCATTTTCATATTATCTCCTTTTATTTTATAACAAAGTTAATTATTTTATTAGGTACAAAAATCTCTTTTAATATAGTTTTGTTTTCTAATCAATTATTAACTATTTCTTTAGCTTTTGATATTATTTGATCTTTATTATCTTTTTTTGAAACATTAATTTCACCTCTTACTTTTCCATTAATTGTTATTGGATAAGTAATAGTGTCTAAAACTAATGCTTCATTGATAATATTAAAGTCTGTTAAATTATTTAAATTAAATAATCTTTGTGAAATTTCTCAAGTAAAATGTGGCACAAATGGTTCTAAAACATTTAATAACACATAAAACATTTCAAATATTAAATCATTATTTTTAATATTTTCAAAAAGATTTAATGTTTCCATTGCAAATGAAATAATTGTATTAAAACCAAATTGTGTATCTGTGTTTTCAAATGTTTCAATTGACTTTTGTAATGTTGAATATAATTTAAATCTTGCGTTTTTTTCTTCTTCGCTTAAAGTTAAATGATCAATTTTTTTAGGATCAAATTGTTTATTATTTTCTAAATTAAGCGAAAGAGATTCTAATCTATTTAAAAATTTAAAACACCCTACAATACCCGCATCAGATCATTCTAATTCTTTCATTGGTGGTGCTGCAAAAAAGATAAATAAACGAGATGTATCAGCTCCATATTTTTCAATTAAATCATTAGGCTCAACAACATTTCCTTTAGATTTTGACATTTTAACACCATCTTTTAAAACCATACCCTGTGTTAAAAGATTTTTAAATGGTTCTCTAAAATTAATATATCCTAAATCTGCAATAGCTTTGGTAAAAAAACGTGCATATAATAAGTGTAAAATTGCATGCTCTATACCGCCAATATAATGATCAACTTGATTTCAATAATTTAATGATTCATTATTAAATATTTTTTCTTCTCTTTCATTATTTGGTGTTGTATATCTTAAAAAATATCAACTTGATTCAAAAAATGTATCAAGTGTATCTGTTTCTCTTTGAGCATTTGAATTACATTTATAACATTTTATATTTATTCACTCATTATTACTTAATAAAGGATTTCCTTGCCCACTAAAATTAACATTTTCAGGTAATAAAATAGGTAAGTTTTGAATCTTCACAGGTAAAGTACCACATTTAGAACAGTGTATTAAAGGAATAGGTGTTCCTCAATATCTTTGACGAGAAATACCTCAATCTCTTAAATTAATTTTAATATCTTTTTTAAGTTGATTTTCTTTTAATTTAAGTATGATATTTTGTTTATTTAAAATATTTATATTATTGTATTTTATAAAATCTGAATGAGTTTCGTTTAGTTCAGAGGCAATAATAATTTCTTTATTTGGATTATTACTTGCAAAATCACAAATATAAACTTTTAATTGGGTATTGTTTATTGGATTGTTAAAAACAAAAGGTGTATTAATCATTATTTTTTTACCAAAAATTTTATTTACAAAGTTTGAATTAATTTCTTCTATTTGTTCAAGTTCTTGTTTGCTAAAATAATTTTGATTAATTAATTCTTTTATTAAATCGTGTTTATTACTAATTGCAATGAAATCTGCATTTTTTATAATTTCAAAATCTTTTTCAAAAATTGTTATAGGGTAAATTTGATTATTTTTTGTATCAATTATTTCAGAATCAACTTTAAATTCATTAGAAAAACCAATTCAATTTTTTTGCATTGTTAAAACTTGTTCTGGTCAATGACCTCTTAGCTGTTCCAAATCATCTAATAACTCTTTTGCATATTTTGTTATTTTTAAATAATATGTATCAATTTCTTTTTGTATAACTAATGAATCACATCTTCAACATTTGTTATCTATTACCTGTTCATTAGCAAGAATCGTATTGTCTTTTTCACATCAGTTTAGTGAACTTTTTTTCTTGTAAATTAAATCATTTTCTCAAAATTTAATAAATAAAAATTGTTCTCATTTAGTATATGTAGGATCAGCCGTTACACATTTTTCATCTCAAGCAAAAGAAATTCCTAGTTTTTTAATTTCATTATCCATTGTATCAATGTTTTCATATGTTCATTTTTTAGGATGAATACCATTTTTAATTGCGGCATTTTCAGCAGGAAGACCAAAAGCATCTCAACCAAAAGGATGAAAAACATTAAAACCTCTTCTTCTGTAAAATCTTGCTATAGCATCACTTATTGAGTAGTTTCTGATATGACCCATATGAATTCTTCCGCTAGGATATGGAAACATACTAACTATATATTTTTTAGGAAGAATTAAATCATTTTTTGGTTCAAAATATTTATTATCTACCCAATATTTTTGTCATTTTTTATCATTTTTTTTAAAATCAATTTTTTTCATATTGCCTTCTTTTATTTTGTACCAAAAATTCTGTCTCCTGCATCACCTAAACCTGGTTCAATATAACCTTCATTATTTAATTTATCATCTAATGATGCTAAATAAACGGTAAAATCATTACCAAAATGTTTTTCAATATTTTTAACACCTTCATTAACACCAACTAAACAAACAAGAATTATATTTGTAAAACCATCTTTTTTTAATCTAGAAATAGCATCAACTGCTGAATTACCTGTTGCAAGCATAGGATCAACTACTATTACTAAACTATCTTTATCAACATTTGGTATTTTATAAAAATATTCTTTTGGTGTTAATGTTTTTTCATCACGATACATTCCTATGTGACCAACACGAGCTTCAGGGATTAATTTTAATAAACCATCAGTCATTCCTAAACCTGCTCTTAGAATTGGTACTAAAATAATTTCTTTATCAAATTCATAACCTGTAATATTTTGATTTAAAGGAGTTGTTATTTGAGTTGTTTTTGGTTTATAGTCATTCATAATTTCAAAAACCATTAACGAAGCAATTTCATTAAGATTTTTTCTAAAATCACTATGATTTGTGTTTTTATCTCTCATTTTAGAAAGTTTAATTTTAATTAAAGGATGATTAAGAATTTTAAGCATTTTACCCCATTTTTGTTTAATAATATATATTTTTTAAATTATATAATATTTTTTCTATTCTTAGAACAGTCTTAATAAATTATTAGTTTTTTATCAAAACTTAACAAAAAGAATAAAAAAATGTATATTTTACAATAAAAAACATTTAACAAAAAAGTTAAATGTTTTTGTTAATTTTATTTCTTATTTTTTCAAAATTTTCATACTTAAATAAGTATATTCCTAAAAAATATAATATTGTATAAATAACAAAAACAACAACAGTATCATATTTATATCAATATCACTGCAATTGTGTTTGTTTACTGTTTTCAATTTTAACATTTGATGGTAATCACCCTAGTGTTGTGATTACACCAATAGTAAAAATAATATATTGAATATGTATTGGTTTATACTTTTTAAAATATGTTAAAACAACTACTAAAATAATATTTATTATTGTGTAAAAACTATAAATCAAAATTTTTGCATAAATTGGTAAAATTTCATAATTTAAACCTAAAATATGTTTTCAAGGTATGTTTATTAAAAAAATAATTAATGAAAACAGCACAAAAAAGATATTAAAACAAATAGAAAACTTATTTTTAATTTTTTTATTCATACTAATTTTTTGACATTTTAAGTTTACTAATCATTAATACAAAATCATCAAAACTTAGAGTATGTGTATCGTTTTTTCCGTATTCACGATAAGAGACTGAATCAGATAACATTTCTTTTTCACCTACAATAACTTGGAATTTTGATTTTGACATTTGTGATTCTCTAACTTTTTTTGCAAGTCTTTCTTGTCTTAAATCAATTTTTGATCTAAAATCAAGATCAAAAAGTTTTTGATTAATTGTTTTAGCATACTCTATTACTTCATCAGAATCAATTGCTGGAATTACTGTTAATTGTTTTGGTGCTAACCAAAATGGTAAAATACCTTTTGTTTGTTCAATTAAAATTGCAACAAATCTTTCATAAGTACCAACAAGACCTCTATGTATCATTATTGGTCTTTCTTCTTCATTATTTTTATTTGTAAATGTAATATCAAATTTTTGTGGAAGTAAGAAATCCAATTGCAATGTTGAAACGGTTATTTCGTGACCTAATGAAGTATTAATTTGAATATCCATTTTAGGTCCATAAAAAGCAGCTTCTCCTAATTTTGTTTCATATTTAACATTTAATTCATCTAAAACATTTTTTAAAATTTCTTCTGCTTCATTTCACATTTTATCATCATTGTAATATTTTTCTTTATCTTCTGGATCTCTTAACGAAAGAGAAACATAACTAATTTGAATTTTAAATGCTTCAAGTGTTTCTTTAATTAGTTGATACATTGACTTAAATTCTTCGGCTATTTGATCTTTTCTTACAAATAAATGACCTTCTGTAAGAATCATTCCTCTAACTCTTTCTAAACCGGTTAGTGCTCCAGATTTTTCATATCTGTAAAGTTGTGATTGCTCTGAATATCTAATTGGTAAATCACGATATGATCTTTTTTCTGTGTTGTAACATAAAATGTGATGAGGACAGGTCATTGGTCTTGGTATTAAACGCTCGTTTTCAACAACAATAGGTTTAAACATATCATCTTTATAGTGTGCTAAATGACCAGAAGTTTTGTATAATTCTTCTTCACCAAAATGCGGAGTTAAAACTTCAGTAAAACCATATTTACGATCCATTTTTAAAACTAAATTTTTAATTTCATTATGAATATACATCCCATCTTCTAATCAAAACGGAAAACCTTGTCCACCAAGTTTGTTGAAGGTAAATAATTTAAGTTCTTTACCAATTTTTCTATGATCTCTTTCTTTTCTATCCTTAAGAATTTCAAGATATTGTTCAAGTTCATCTTTTGTATCTCATGATGTACCATAAATTCTTGTTAATTGTATATTATCAGAATTACCTCTTCAATACGCACCTGCCAAACTTAATAATTTAAAATTTTTAATATGTTTAGTATCTTCAACATGTCCTCCAGCACATAAATCTATAAATATAATTTCTTGTGAAAGCGGATCTTGTAGCGCATAAAATGTAATTGTTTTTTCTGATTTTTTTAATTCATCATACAATTCTTTTTTATATGGTTTGTTTTCAAAAGAATACATTGATTCATCTACTTGCTTCATTATTAGATTTCTTGAAGCAAGTTTTTTCATAGATTTTTCTATCTTTAAAAGTTCTGAATCACTTATTGGTTGTTCAAATTCAAAATCATAGTAAAAACCTTCATCTGTTGCAGGTCCAAATCCTAATTTTACATTAGGATATAGTTTTTCAACTGCTGCACCAAGAAGGTGAGATGTTGTATGATTTAATTCTTTATTTGCTTTCATTTTGTTCTCCATAAAGACCCATTTTTAAAGTTAAATTGTTTAAAATCGGTCTTGCTATTTTTTGAGCTCTTAATGCTCCTTTATTTGCTATTTCTTCAATATTATTTAATGTATCTTTATATTTTAATTGAATATCAGTTAATAAATTTTTCACAGATAAAGCAACCGTTTCTTTAAATTCCTTATAATTTTTATTTATAAATAATTCTTCTGCTTGTTTAAGACTAATATCATTTAGAGCGGCATAGATATTTAATAAATTTAAAACACCTGGTTTATCTTGTGAAATATAAATTTTGTTTTCCGAATCTGTAATTGATTTTAAAATCTTTTTATAAGCTATTTCTGGATCTTCTAAAAGATATATTGTTGCTTTATCATTATTTTCACTCTTAGACATTTTTTCATTTGGATTAGTAAGTGATTTTATTCTTGCTCCTACTTCAGGAACAAAAATTTTTGGTAATTTAAAATTGCTTTTGTAGTGCTTGTTTAATTTTTGAGCAATATTTCTTGTTAATTCTAAATGTTGAATTTGATCTTCTCCAACAGGTACTAAATCAGGATTATATAGTAAAATATCTGCTGCCATTAAATTAGGATAGATTAACAAGCCGGTTGGAATTTTTTGTGTTCCATTTCCTTGCTTTAATTTTTGAGACTTATCTTTAAATTGTGTCATTCTTTGTAATTCACCAATAGTAGTTTCAGAAGAGCATAATCATTGCATCATTGTGTGTTCAATAACTTGTGATTGATAAAAAATTATTGAAGAATCAGGATTTAGACCACAAGCGATATAGAGAGCTAAAACAGATTCTCTTGCTTTTTTTAATTCTTTTGGATTAATGCTACCTGTTGTTAAAGCGTGTAAATCAGCAACAAAAACAAGTGTTTCATATTCATCTTGTAATTTAACAAAATTTTTAATAGCTCCTATATAATTCCCTAATGTTAACAAGCCTGTTGGTTTGATTCCGCTAACTAATCTTTTTTTCATATGACCTCTTTATTATTAAATAAAATTTTAATTATGTTAATTATAATATAAATTAAATATTGATTATTAAAAATTAAACTAAGTATAATGGATACTTAGTTTAATATGGTAAATTATTTCTTTTCTTTATGATTTGTGTGAGCATTACATTTTGAACAATATTTTGATAATTCAACTTTTTCTGGGTGATTTTTTTTGTTCTTTTTAGAAATGTAGTTTTCCATTTTACATGTTGTACAAGCTAATGTATAACCTTCTCTTGCCATATTTTCTGCTCCTTTATTATTTAATTTTAATTAAAAAGTATTTATATTATAAATTAAAAAATATTTTTAATAAATTTTATTTTTTATTTATAAAATCATATAAATTACTATTATGATTATATCTTTTTGATGCTTCTTTATCTTTTTCCAAAATAATTTCAGATAAATTTATATTATTTAAATTTGCTAATGCTACAGTGTAATGTATAACATCTGCTAATTCAGATGCTAAATCAACATTTTCTTTTGGTCTTTTAAACCCTTCTTTTATCGCAATTGCTTCCGCAACTTCTCCAACTTCTTCGAAAAGTTTGGTTAACATTCTGTAATTTGAAACATTAGGAAAGTTATTGTAATGTTCTTTGAGATATTTTTGAATATCAATAATTGTTAAATCTTTTTTCATAATTAATATATTTCTCTTAATTAAAAAATAACAAAATATTGTTATTTTTTAATTATTAATTTTTAAAATCTATAATATCACGTAAATATTTTGATGGTTTATATTTTACAACACGTTTTTGAGGAACAATTTGTTCTTCTTTTGTGAATCTATTAATAATAGTTCTTTGAGGTTTTACAACTGTTGAAAAAATACCTAAATGTGATAATCTTACTGAATCTTCTAAAATTAATTGTTCTTTCAAAACGAAAACCATTGAGTCAAGAACTTCCTCAATTTTCTTAGGTGTTAATTCTGTTCTTTCTGCAATTTCAGTAACAAATTCTTTTTTAGTCATTGTTCTCCTTAAAATTAAAATTATTTAATTTACGAGTAAATTATACAACAAAAACTAATATATAAGTATTTAAATGTAAAATGTTATTATTAAACTTTACAATGAAAATTTTAACTTGTTTATAAGTTTGTAATTTGATAAATATTCTTTGTTATTATTAATCAATTTATTATTCAATTATTTATTATTTTTTTTGATTTTACTATTTTTATAAACTTTTTCATAATCAATATCAACACCATTTTCTTCAAATGATTCTTGGAAAAATTCTATTATTGTTAATAATTCTTCTTTTGAAAATTCATCAAGATTTATGTTTATATTTAATTTTTTTCTTTTCTTTTGCTTCTTTGTCCCTGTTTTCGATATCAATATTTCTTTATTCATATCTAAATTATACAAATTATATTTTCTTAATTTACTAAAAATATAAAATTACATCACTTTAATATAAAAATAATTATTAAAATAGTTGTAAAAAGTGACAAAATTAAGGTTATTTCACATATTATTTTCAACAAAAATACCTTTCTTATATTAGTTAATATATGATATAATTTAAAAATGAAAAATAAAAAAATAAAAAGAAATTGAATATATGTTTTGTTAGTGGCATTATCATTCACTGTTGGCGCTGGTATAGTCACAGGTGTTTTCTTTGGTATTACAAAAAAATATTGAGATAGTTCTCAAACAAATAATAAAATAGAAAATAAATAAACAAAAACCGATGTTACACATTGGTTTTTGTTTATAATTTTAATACAAATTAAAAAAGTCATATGACTAAATTATTAAATGTAAACAAGTTTATTTATAATTTTTGAAAAATAATTTTTTAAATTTTTGAAGTAAATTGAATTATTTCTAAATTATTTAATAAAGGATATTATGAAAAAAACAAAAGAGATTTTAATTGAAAATATTATTAATGAATCACTTGAAAATATAATGTCAGATAGATTTTCTAAATACTCAAAATATGTTATACAACAACGTGCATTACCAGATATAAGAGATGGTTTAAAACCGGTTCAAAGAAGAATTCTTTATTCAATGCTAACATTAGGTTTAGATTTTGATAAGTCTTATAAAAAATCTGCAAGAGTTGTTGGAGATGTAATTGGTAAATACCATCCTCATGGAGATTCATCGGTTTATGAAGCTATGGTAAATATGAGTCAATGATGAAAGCAAGGTATTCCTCTACTAGATATGCATGGAAATATTGGTTCTATGGATAATGATAGTCCTGCTGCTATGCGTTATACAGAAGTTAGGTTATCAAAATTTTCTCAATTTATTTTAGGTGATTTAAAAAAGAAAACTGTTCCTTTTATCCCTAATTTTGATGATTCAGAAACTGAACCTTTAATACTACCATCTTTATTACCGAATATACTTGTAAATGGTTCAAGAGGAATAGCAATAGGTATGGCAACAGATATGCCACCACATAATTTAGGCGAAGTTATTGATGCTACAATTCTAAGAATAAAAAAACCAAACGCATCATTAAATGAAGTAATGAAACATGTTAAAGGTCCAGATTTTCCAACAGGCGGAGAAATACATGGAACTAATGGGATTTTAGAAGCGTTTGAAACAGGAACAAATAAAAAAAACAAAATTAAACTTTTTAGTGTTTACACAACCTATGAAAAAGGTAATAATAGTTTTATTGAAATAACACAAATACCATATGGAGTGACAAAATCAAAACTTGTTTATGATATTGATTTATTGATTCAAAACAAAGAAATAGATGGAATTATCGAAATAAAAGATCAATCAGATCGTAATGGTGTTAATATTTTAATTACCTTAGAAAAAAATGTTAATATAAATAGTATTATTTCTTTTTTAATGCAAAAAACCGATCTTCAAATTACTTATAATTATAATAATACAGTTATATCTAATTTACAACCAAAAACAGTTAATTTAATTGAACTTTTAGATAGTTATCAAAATCATGTAAAAGATATTGTTAATAAAACATTGCAGTATGATTTGGAAAAAGCAAAATTAAGACTTGAAATAGTTGAAGGTTTTATTAAAGTGTCCGAAATAACAGATGCAGTAATAAAGGTTATTAGAGAATCAGAAAACTCTAAATCAGGTGTTATTCAAAATTTAATAAAACATTTTAATTTTACTCTTATTCAAGCAACTGCAATTGCTGAATTAAGACTTTATAAATTAAGCAAAACAGATAAACAAGCATATTTAGATGAAAAAGGACAATTAGAGCAAGATATAAAAAGAATGATTTTGTTACTTAATGATGCATCTGAATTTGATAAATATATTATTAAAAAATTACAAGAATTAAAAAATGAATTTAATATTCCACGTAGAACAAAAATTATTGAATCAGAATTTGATTTTTCATATTCAGAAACTGATTTAATCAAAGATGAACAACTTACTGTTGGTATTTCAAAAAATGGATATGTTAAAAAGTTTAGTGATAAAATAGTTGAAGCAAATAATATTAAAAATTATCAATTAAAAGAAGAAGATAATCTTGTTTTTTATTCTAAATTAAGTTCTTTATCAACATTATTAATTTTTACCTCATTAGGTAACTTTATAGTTTTACCTATTTATAAAATAAATAATTCTAAATGAAAAGAATTAGGCCAACACTTATCAGATATAATTGATTGAGAATATAACGAGCAAATCATTTCGATATTTGAAATAAAAGACTGAAATCAAAATATTTTTGTGGTTTTAGGAACAGAAAAAGGTTACTTTAAGAAAACTAAATTAAGTGATTTTAAAATGACTAAAATTAACAAAAAATATTCATGTATAAATATATCTGATGATGATAGAGTTGTTAATGCATTATTATCAAATGGAGAAAAAAATATTTATATAATAACTAAAAATGGACTTGGTTCAATGTATTCTGAAATAGATGTACCAATTTATGGTTTAAAAACTAAGGGTGTAAAAGGTGTGTATTTATCATTAAATGATAAAGTCGCACAATTTGTTATGTGCGAACTTAATCAGAAAATTGTTGTGTCAAGCAATAATGGTTATGTTAATAAAATAGAATGCAATAAAATAACTTATATTCCTAAAAACATAAAAGGTAAAAAAACTTTTGCACTTCCAAATGAAACAATCATAAATGATATTGCTATATATAATTCTGATACAATTTTTATTGTTAAACAATCAAACTCAGAAACAACATTAGAACCCATTGCAAATATTTCATTTACAAAAAATGATATAAAAGCAAATAAAATTCTTTTACCAGAAATAACAAATGTTAACATAATAAAAAATGATACAGAAGAAAAAGTTGCAATTCAAAATATGTTTTCACAAGAATTTATAAAAGATGAAGAAGAAATTTTTAAATTAAGCCAACAAACATTAACAGAAGCAGAAAACAAATTAGAAAGTTTATTAAAAAAGTTATCAAAACAAAATAAATAAAACTTAAATTTGAAAGCACAAGAAAATGTTTTACTAAAAAAATGGTTCGAAAATGGTTTTTTATTAACAAAAAATCATTTTTTTTATATAATAAAATTAAATATTTATCAATAAATATTCTTTTTTATTTCACTATTTTAATATATAAAACAAGGAGAAAAATGAATAAAAAAAATGAACAAGCTACGCGGATTATAGCTCTGGGTGGTTTTGAAGAAATTGGTAAGTCTACATTATTAATTGAACATAAAAACCATATTTTCTTGGTTGATTCTGGTATTAAATTTGCTGATACATTTAATACGGGTATAAAAGGAATAATACCTAATTTTGATTATTTAAATCAAGAAGGCAAAGTTATTGAAGGTTTATTTATCACCCATGGACATGAAGATCATATAGGTGGTGTAGTTTATTTAGTTAAAAAAACAAATATAAGCAAAATATTTGCACCAAGAATTGCAATCCAATATTTACAACTAAAATTTGATGAACACAACATTAAAAGAAAAATAGAATTTATAGAAATAAAAAAATCTGATGTTCACTATTTTGCTAATAAATGTAAAGTTGACTTTTGAACAGCACAACATTCAATTCCTGATGCTTTTGGCGTAAGAATTACAACACCAAATGGAAGTATTATGTGTACTGGGGATTTTAGATTTGATTACTCTCCAATTGGTAACTATACAGATTTTGCACGTTTAGATGAAATAGGAAAACAAGGTTTAACTGCTTTATTATCTGATTCAACAAATGCAATGAGAGACAATCACTCACCAAGTGAAAGTGATATTTTAACAGATATTGAATCACATATGCTGAATGCTAAAAAGAAAATTATTATAACTACCTTTGCATCTAATTTAACAAGAGTTAAAGTAATTATTGAACTTGCTGAAAAACTTGGTAAAAAAGTTGTAACTTTTGGTAGATCAATGATTCAAGGTGTTAAAATTGGAAGAAAACTAGGTTATATTAATGTTTCAGATAATGTTATAGTTGATAAGAAACATTTAGTTAATATCCCAGATTCACAAATAGTTATTTTAACAACAGGTTCACAAGGTGAACAACTTGCTGCATTATCAAGAATGAGTTATGGAAAGCATGCTACTGTTAAAATTAATAAAGATGATGTGATTATTTTTTCTTCAAGTCCAATTCCTGGTAATAGAATGATTATTGAGTTACTAGTTAACAGATTATATAAATTAGGTGCTTTAATTAAAGAAAATGGTACTGACGGATTTTTACATACATCTGGTCATGCGTATAAAAAAGAACATGATAAAATTTTTCAATTAACCAAACCAAAATATTTCTTACCATACCATGGTGAATATCGTATGGCATTGGAACATGGAAAAAGCGCTACAAGAAATGGTGTTAAAAAAGAAAATGTGCTTTTTGTACAAAAAGGTGTTGTTTTTGAAATGTTTAAAAACACAATTTATCCTACTGATGAAAAAGTAGATTTCGGACCAGTTTATATTGATGGTAATTCTGTTTTAAGTCTTTCTGAACAAATATTAAAGCAAAGAGCACAATTAAAAGATTCTGGTTTTGTCAACATTATTTTCTTAATAAATAAAAAACAAAACATTATTATCGGAAGACCAAAAATTATAACTAGAGGAAGTTTCTTTGTTAAAACTTCTAAAGATTTAGTGGATGAAAGTCGTAGAGTAGCAAATGGTGCTGTATTGTATTATATTAAAAACTTTAATAACTGAAAAGTTGAGGATTTAGAAAAAATTATAATAGATCGTCTTGGATCTTTATTCCATAAAGAAAAAAGAAGAAATCCAATTATAATTCCAACTATTCTTTTTACCGAAATAAATCAAGACCAGCCACTAAGCGAACAAAAAATAAAGTTTAAAAACGATATTAAAAAAGAACCTAATCTTCGTGAAGTTGTTCAAATTAATGATTCTAAGATTACTAACAAAAAATTAATTAAAGAATTAAAAGAAGTTGAAGAAGCAATTTTTGGTGATATTGAAGCAGAAGAAAACTTTGATGAAGATGATGAAATTTAAAATAAAAAAATAATTTAAAATATAACAATTTAATTTAATATTATATTTTTAATAATATAATATTAAACATATTAAGATAAGGAGAAATCATGAAAAAAACAATTGATAATTTAAATCTAAAAAATAAAAAAGTTCTTGTTAGAGTCGATTTTAATGTTCCAGTAAAAAATGGAGTAATTAGTTCTGTAAAAAGAATTACTTCTGCATTACCTACAATCCAAAAAATTATTAAGGAAGGTGGTAAAGCAATATTATTTTCGCACTTAGGAAGAATTAAATCTGAAGAAGATTTTGCAAAAGGAACTCTTAAACCAGTTGCAGTTGAATTAGCAAGACAATTAGGAAAACCAGTTTATTTTGTACCAGAAACAAGAGGTGCATTATTAGAAACAACTATTGCAGAAATGAAACCTGGTGATGTTGTTTTAGTAGAAAACACACGTTTTGAAGATGCTAACAATAAAGCAGAAAGCAAAAACGATCCAGAATTAGGAAAATACTGAGCTTCACTTGGAGACGTTTTTGTAAATGATGCTTTTGGTACAGCACATAGAGCACATGCTTCTAATGTTGGAATTGCAAGCAATATTGCTGAATCAGCACTTGGATATTTAATGGAAAAAGAAGTTTCTTCATTAGAAAAAGCAATCAAAAACCCACAAAGTCCATATGTTGCAATTATTGGTGGAGCAAAAGTTTCAGATAAAATTCAAGTATTAGAAAATCTTGCTAAAATTGCTGATAAAATGATTATCGGTGGAGCAATGGCTTACACATTTATGCAAGCACAAGGATTTAGCACAGGAACTTCATTAGTTGAATTAGATTATATTGAATTAGCTAAAAACTTTTTAGAAAAATATTCAGATAAAGTTATTTTACCAGTTGATCACGCTTGTGCTCAAGAATTTAAAGATGTTGAACCAAATATTCAAGAAGGTTCAATTCAAGATGGATGAATGGGACTTGATTTAGGACCAAAATCAATCGAATTAGTTCAAGAAGCTCTTAAAAATGCTAAAACAGTAGTTTGAAATGGACCAATGGGTGTTGCTGAATTTGAACACTACAAAAATGGTACATTAGCAGTATGTAAAGCAGTTGCTGAATTAAAAGATTGTTATACAGTAGTTGGTGGTGGTGATTCTGTTGCTGCTGTTGAAAAACTTGGTATGGAAGATAAATTCTCACATGTTTCAACAGGTGGTGGTGCATCATTAGAATTACTTCAAGGTTTAGAATTACCTGGTGTTACATCAGTTCAAGAAAAATAATAAAAAGAACCAATTCGGTTCTTTTTTTATACAATTTTAAACAAACATTTTTTGTAATAATGTTGTTTTAATATTTTGTAATTTTTCAAGTTTTTGCTTGTTTAGTTTAATAACGTTGTCAAGAGTGGTGAAGAGTTTTGCGATTTTTTGTTGTTCAAACAATTGTTTTGTAATATAAATTTCCATTTCAAGAACATCATTTTTTGATATATTTAATTGAGCTGTACCAGAAGATATAGAACTAAAATACTCAGAGTTATTGTTTATTACTTTTGATATAAAAAATGAATCATTATTTTTAGAATTTAATACAAGAGAACCCACACGCTGGTTTAAAACATATTTATTTTCTTCAGGTATAACAGTAGTTTTTCCTATAAGAGAACCTGATGCAATATCAGAAAGAATAATAATTATTGAATCTTTTTCTAATATTTTTTTTGCAAAATCTGTTTTCTTTTTATTATCATTTAATAAACCATTTACTGTGACACTATTTAAATTAATTATTTTAAATTTTCCATATTTATTAATATATTTTTCATATGAAAAACCATTTTCAAAACTAGAAATATCTTTTATTTTTATATACTCTCACTCACCCTCAAACCCTTTAAACCTAATTTTTGGGACTAAATTTTCTTTATCTGCAAACATTTTTTGCAATAATTCTTTTTTAACATTTTCAAGTTTTTGAATTTTTTGATCTTGTGGTTGAATTTGATCATCAATATTTTTAAACAAATTAGCAATTTTTTGTTGTTCTTGGAACTGATTAGAAATAAAATATTGATTTTCTTTTAATAAACCTAAATGTCTTTGATAACCACGATGTTCAGGTAAATTTTTTAATAATAATTGAAAAAAGAAATATCTTGGTATATTTACATTTAATAATTTTATCCCATCAGGTGCAACTAAAAATGGTCTATTAGGTAAATATAATGATAATGAGTGATCTCCAAAAACAATATATTTTTCAAATTCTTTATTTGGCTCTTTATTGGAATAACCTAATATAGGATTTAAACCTTGTTGAATTATTGGAAACTTACCATTTAGTTCTTTTTCTGTTGAAAAAGAACTAAAATTTTCAACTATAAAAATTTCTTCAAAATTACATTTCTCTCACTCAACCTCAAATTCCTCAAATCTAATCTCTGGCTTTAAACCCTTGCTCATAATACTCCTTAAACATAATTAATTTAATTATATTATTTTGATTATCTTTCTATAATTTGATTAGTATCAAGATTAATTATGGTACTTGGTTTTCCTGAACCTGTTCCAAAATCTAAAATATTTCCTACATTATAAAATACTTTTTTAGCTTCTTCAAAATTTAAGGGATTTTGACCACTTATATTAGCACTTGTTAAATAAATAGGACCATTTTTATTAAGATAATTAAGCAATGCTTGATTATCTGGCATTCTAAAACCTTGATTATTAACAACAATGGTAAAACCACCAGGTCAATATTTTTTTGCAACTTCCGATGCTTGTTTTGTTCATTGTTCAAAAGAAGATGCTTGTTCAATTGAAGCGACTAAAATCACAATTTTTTTATTTAATGGTCTTTGTTTTATTTCATAAATTAAATCTAAAACATTGTCATTAACAACTCCACCAATACCTGGTACGGTATCTGTTGTACATAAAATTAAATCTTTAAACTTATTTTCCATTTTGTTTGCTCGCTGCTTTTAAAAATACATTAAATAATTTATGAGGTTTTAATGGTCTTGCAGTAAACTCAGGATGATATTGAACACCAATATAAAATTCTTTTGATATATCTTCACAAGATTCAATTAAATTTAAATTAGGTTCAATACCAGAAAAAATAAAATTATCATCTTGTAAAATATTAATATATTCATTATTGACTTCATATCTGTGTCTGTGTCTTTCATAAACTGAATTAGTTTCATAAAATGAAGCAATTAATGAATTTTCTTTAAAAACAGTTTGAGATGCTCCAAGGCGTAGTGTTCCACCCATATCATCATTTTCGGTTTTCCCTTGTATATAATCAAGCACATAAATTTCTTTATCTTTATTGCTTGCAAATTCTTTTGAAGTAGCGTTTTTTAATCCTTTGATTCTTGCTTGTGCTACTGTCATCGCTTGCATACCAAGGCATATACCAAAAGTTGGAATATTATGTTTTCTAGTATATGTTGCAACTAAAACTTTTCCTTCAAAACCTCTTGCTCCAAAACCAGGTAGAATTACAACACCATCATAATTTTTTAAACATTCTCCTATATTTTGCTCAGTAAATAAACTACTATCAAAATATTTTAAATTTAAATTTAATCCTAAGTGAATTGATGAAATTTTAAGTGCTTCATTTATTGATTTATATGCATCTGAAAATTCTGTATATTTACCAATCATTGCAATATTTAAAGTTTTTTGATTAATCTTTTTGGCTTTATTTACAAATTCTTCTCATTCATGTAAATTAGCACCATTATCTTTAATATTAAAGTAGTTTAAAATATTTTGAACCACTTTTTGTGTCTCTAAATAAAGTGGCATTTCATAAATATTTGAAATATTTGGAACAGTAATTACATTTTCTTTTCTTAAACGAGAACTTTTAGCTACTTTTGCTATTATTTCATTGTTAATTTTATCATCTGATCTTAAAAATAGCATATTGGGTTCAATACCAAGACCTTTTAAATTAGCAACGGAAAATTGTGTTGGTTTGGTTTTAAATTCACCAGATGAAGTAAGATATGGTACATATGTGACATGAATAAAAAATGTTTTATTTTCTTCTGAGTCATAACTTAGTTCTGAAATAGCGTGCATAAATGAATTTGATTCAATATCACCTACTGTTCCACCAATTTCTATAATAATAAAATCAGTTTTGTATTTTTCTTCTATGTTTTTAATACTTAATATAATTTCATCTGTCACATGAGGGATAAACTGTACTGTTTTCCCGTTATAAAATCCTTTTCTTTCTTTATTTAAGATGTTTTGGAATATTTTTCCACTAGTTACATTAGAATCTTTTGAAAAATTTTGATCAATAAATCTTTCATAATGACCTAAATCAAGGTCTGTTTCTCCTCCATCTTCTGTAACATATACTTCACCATGTTCATAAGGTGACATAGTTCCTGGATCAATATTTAAATATGGATCAAGTTTTAAAACAAAAACTGAAAAACCTCTTGATTTTAATAAATTACCAACAGATGCAGCAGAAACCCCTTTTCCAAGACCAGAAATAACCCCACCTGTTACAAAAATATATTTAGACATTTAACCTTTCTTAAAAAACTTATTAGGTTTCTTTTTATTATACTTTATAAAATTAAAAAATTGATATAAATTAAAATAAGAAAGTAAAAATTTACTAAATTTTGCTTTAAATTTGGTAAATTTAAATAAATATGTATAAAACCAGATTTTAAGTAATAAAACCTGGTTTTAAATCCTATTTTGTATATTTAAAAGTATTATTTACTTTTGTTAATTTTAAAGCATTAATTAAGGTTTGATTATATGTTAAGTTAATTCTGATATTATCATCGATATTTTCT
>NZ_JHWE01000005.1:0-10979 GCF_000622205.1 Mycoplasma leonicaptivi ATCC 49890 | reverse complement strand
TTTCTTTTCTTTTGCTTCTTTGTCCCTGTTTTCGATATCAATATTTCTTTATTCATATCTAAATTATACAAATTATATTTTCTTATGAAATATGATTTTACATATAAAGAATTTCTTTTATTTGTTTCCTTCAAATATTTTTTTCAGAAAATATCAATGTTTTCTCTTTTTGGATTTTCATATTCTTTAAATCAATAAAGCCATTCTTGTTGTGTTAGTTGTTTTGCCATTTTTTCGGGGGTATACCCCCGTGTGCCCCTTTCATATATGAAAGGGCTAATAAAGGTGGAAATCTCATTAGCCCTATGGTCTAATTTTAATTTCCACCTTTAAATTTGTAGAAGGTGTGGGTGTTAATAACAATGATACCGAAAGACTAGCGACAAGTACTAAATTAACACCGTTAGTAAATGATTCATTTGATTTCAATCCAAGTAATGCTCCTCTTTCTAAATTGGTTGATGATAATAAAACTGAAAGCGGAAGATGAGATACATGAGGATTTTTTGGAAAAGAGCAACCTAAACCATATGTAACTCTTCAAATTCATGACTATAATAATAATGATGATCATTCTCAAGGACAAAAAGAAACTATAATAAACACATTTAAACTTTGAACAAGGGTGAATGGATATAATAGAAACGGTCAAACAGGTAAAAGATTGCCTACTGAATACATAAAACTTTATACTTCAGTAGATGGGGTTAATTTTAATCCTGTTACTAATCAAGATAAGGTAACAAAAAAAGAATTATTTGGTGATAGACTTGATCAAAATGGTGAAGTTTTACAAAATCACATATTAAATGGAAATTATCTTCAAGTTGATATAAAATTTGATCCTGTTTTAGCAAAATACATAAGATTCGAGTTTAAAGCACCAGAAATACCTAACACAAAAGGTACTCAAATACAATCAACAAATGAAATAGCAACAACTAATTTAGGTATTGTAGGTTTTACAGAAGTTGAAGTATATAAACTTACAGATGCTGGTAAACAAAAATGAGAAGATGCTAATAATATAGAAACTCAAAAACCACAAAATGATAGTGTAACATTACCAGAAAACATCCAAGTTAACTTTAAAGACTTAAATCTTTCTAATTTAAGTTTTGATAATACTTCAGCATCAAAAGTTGTTGAAGTATCAGAAAAATTTGACTTAAACACACTAGATGTTTCAAAAATTAATGTTCAAAAATTAATGGATAACACTCCACAAGATATTGACAATAATATCGCTGTAGTTGTAGAAGAAACAAAATCAACAAAACTTGGTGAAAAACTTCTTTCTAAAACTTTTAAAGTAACATTATTAAAAGATGAAACTACTAAAAAAGTATTTACTTTTGAACTTAAACATAAACTTGTTACATTAAGAGATTTTAGAACATTTATGGAAACTCTTGAAGAAGAATATAATTCTTTACTTCACGGTAAAACAACTGAAGAAAAATACAGACCTGTATTTACTCTTAAACAAGATTTAGATAATTTTAAAAATCAAACCTTAAAAATGAGCGTTAACCAAGACTTTACAAAATACAAAGATCAAGCATCTGAAAAGTTATTAAAAATTAAAGATAAATTAGCAGAACTTGATAACCAAACTCTTCTTTTATTCAAAAAATATGAAGTTAACAAAAAATCAGAATCAGAAGTTGAAATTAAAGTAACAATTGACAGAAGATTTGTAAAAGGAGATGAAAATACTGCTTTAACACTAAAAACTTCTGATGCAAATATGATAGATACTGAGTTAAGTGTTGCTAAAGATAAATGATCAGAAGGATTTGTAAATGGAACTCCTTCTGAAAAAGAAGTAACATTTACTATTAGAGCAACAAATGCTAATAAAGAATTTAATATTATTGGTTTAACATTAGGGAATGAATTGCTTGCTAAATTTGAAGAACAAATTAGTTTAACAAAACAAGCAGATAACGCTGGAACAACAGATAATACTGCGCAAGGTGATCAATCTGGTGATATGTCTGCAAACTCTTCACAAGATGGTATGCAACCAAGTGGTCAAGACCAAGGGACACAAGGTGATGCTTCTACAAATGGTTCTACTGGTTCAACAGCATCGGGTAACACAAGTTCATCAGATATGGCTGCAAACACACAAGGTACACAAGCAGGAAGTACTTCTGGTCAAGGAACAACAAGTGGTTCTCAACCAGCAGCGGCAACTCCTGCACCACAAGCAAGTTAATATTAAGTAAAACAAAAACTTTAATCTATATGATTAAAGTTTTTCTAATACTTAATTTATTGTTTTTCTTTTAAATCATCTAAAAGTGAATTTCAATTATGAATAGATTTATTAATACCACTAAAAATTGTCTTATTTTTATCAACTTGTTGAGAAACATAAGAAAATATCACATCACTAATTAAAAAACTAGATATCTTAGAACCAATAGAACTAATTCGATATTTTTGATTAATACTATCTAATGATAAAACATTTTGAACATTTTTTAACGCAACATTATCATTTCTAGTTCACACAGAATATGGAATTTCTTTTTGTTCTAAAAAAGAAATAATATTTTTTATTTCAAGAGTTTTTAAACTTCTTGAAATAAGGGTTACGTGTAATTGTTTTGTTTCAAGAAGTGCTGCAAAACTATAAAAATGGTGAATATCATCTGCTGTGATAGCGTTTTGACCTATTTTTCTTAAATTATAAGTTAAATATTTCGCAACCATACCGGATTCACCAACACCAAAAAATATTTGGGTTTTATATTTTAGTAGTGATTTAATATATTGATGTAACTTTTTCAAATCAACAAAATTTTCAATTGTTTTTTCAACAGTAAACAAATAATGTTTTTTAATGTTTTCAAAAACTACTTGTAAAGAGCTTTCTTTTTCAAGATTATCATCAATTTTTCTATCTTTAATATATTGAAATTTAGATGAAACATAAACTTTTAAATCATTAAGATTTTGAAATCCTAACAAATGTGAATTACGCGAAATACTTGAAACTGAAACTTTTATCTTGTATGCAATATTTTTAGAATTAGATTGTAAAAAATTCTCTGTATCATTTTCAATATAATCAATGAATGCACTTAAACCACTTCTTTTCTTTTTAGTTTTGATATTATCAAGAAATTCTTTTGTAAATATTTTTAGTTCCATTTTTTAATTATATATAAGTCTAATAAAAAAGAATTAATATTATTTATTTAATAATTTAGATGCATCTTGATCTAAGATAAAAGTAACATCATTGTGTGTTTGTAAAAAACTTCCTGGTACATTAGATGTTATTTGTCCATTGATTGAATCAAAAACAGCTTGTGCTTTTGCTTGCCCATCAGCTAAAAGAATAATTTTTTTAGCTTTTAAAATAGTTCCTATACCCATTGAAATAGCTGTTTTTGGCACTTCATCATAATTCTTAAAGTATCTTTGATTTGACTTAATTGTACTTTCTGTTAATTGTACTTCTCTAGTAACATCAGTAATTAAAGAACCTGGTTCATTGAATGCTATGTGAGCATTTGTTCCTATACCTAAGATCATTAGATCAATCCCACCTTTTTGCTCAATTAATTTTTCATATTCTTTAGCATTTTTTGTAATATCACCTAAACCATTTGGTAAATGTACATTTTCTTTTAGGATATCAATATTATTAAATAATACTTCATCCATAAAGTAATGATATGAACAAGGATTTGAAGGATCTAACCCTACATATTCATCTAAATTAAACGATGTTACATTTTTAAAAGAAATTTCTTTATTTTCATATTTTTCAATTAACTTTTTATATGTTTTAATTGGTGAATTACCTGTTGCAAAACAAATAGTAAGATTTGGATTTTTTTGTATCTCTTGTGCAATTATATTACTTGCTTCAATTGCTTGTAAGTCACTATTTTCTTTAATAATTATTTTCATATTTCTCCTTATTTTATTTGTTCTCCGTTTATATATACATTTTCTAATTCCAGTGTTTTTGGATTTAATAACACTATATCTGCAAAGTAGTTTTGTGAAATTACACCTATTTCATTTTCTAATTTTAAATATTTTGCACTGTTGTATGATGTTAATTTAACCGCATTTTCAAATGAAACACCTATTTTAATAAGGTTTTTAAAAGCATCGTGAATTGTTATTCCTGAACCAGCTATGGTATCTGTTCCTTTTAAGGTGATTTTTAACCCTTTTTTAGTTATAGGTATTCCTCCAGAAATACTATCACCATCTGGTGCATATGCTGGTTTTATTGCATCAGAAACTGCAATTATATGATCAAATCCTTTTAATCTAAAAGTTAAGTCAAGGGATTCTTTTGATATATGTAATAAATCAAAAATCATTTCGGTATAAACATTCTTGTTTAACAATGATGCTTGTAACAATCCAGGTTTACGTGAATCTATACCACTCATAGCATTTCATAAATGACATACAGAATAACAGCCTAAGTCAAAAAATTCTTGAGCTGTTTGATAACTTGTGTTACTGTGTCCAATAGAACCTATAATATTGAGTTTATCTTGTGTGTATAAAAAGGTATCTTTATCAATTTGATCAGGATCCAGTGAAATCTTTTTAAGTTGTTTATTTGATGCATTGTATAATACATCAATAGAATCTATTGAACATTTTTTTAAAAATTCTGGTTTATGTGCTCCATTTTTTTTAGTCCCTATAAAAGGACCTTCGATATGTAGACCTAAATTTTTAGAATATCATTCTTGGTTTTTACTAATATTTTTAAGAGATTCTAAAATAACATTTCACTCATTAGTCATTGCACTTGGCATAAATGATGTAGTTCCGTGCTGTGCTAAGTGTTTTGAAATCATTTTTGTTGCTTGCTCCCCTTCCATTACATCATAACCCATAAAACCATGAATATGTGTATCTATAAATCCAGGTACAGCAATTTGTGTTGCAGTATTATTATTTGGAACAATTTTTACAATTTTTTCATCTTGAATATAAATATCTGCACAATTGATTGTTTGATTGTGATTAATTATTTTGACATCGTTAATTATTTTCATTATCCAATTATATCCCTTAAATTATTTTTAAACTCTTTTAAAAGTTTTTTAGCATCTATAAAATCAACTTGCTTAAAGAACATAATAATTGCAATTTTTATATTTTTATTCGCTTTTTTATATAAATTATTTGCATCTTCAAAAGATAAATTTGTTATCTTTTGAATAATATTAATACTACGTTTTACTAATTTTTCATTAATTGGTGTTAAGTCAATCATATAGTTATTATAAACTTTACCTAATTTAATTGCTGTTGTACTTGAAATAGTATTTAAAATCATTTTTTGAAGTGTAGCAGATTTTAATCTTGTTGATCCATCTATAATTTCAGGTTCAAGGTGGGATATTAGTGCTAAATCAGTATTTTGTAAACACAATCCAGAATCTTGATTAGATATTAGCACTGTTTTTGCAAAAACCTCTTTTGCAAAAACAAAAAAACCATTTACGTATCTTGTGTTTCCTGAAGCTGATAAACCAATAATTAAATCATTTTGATTAATTTTAAATTTTTTGGCATCTTTTTTACCTAATTCAAAATCATCTTCATATCCTTCCAAAGATTTAAGAATTGCTTGTTGACCACCGGCCATTGCATATTTAAATCAATTATACTCTCCAAATGTAGGTAAGATATCTAGAGAATCAAGCATTGCTATCCTTCCGCTTGTTCCTGCTCCTACATAAAATACCCTACCTTTGTTTTTAATAGTGTTCACACAAAGTTGTGACAATTCAATTATTAGGTTTTTTAAATTATAAAATTCTTTTTGTACATCCATAAAAGAATAATTAAATTCATCAAATAATTCATGATAATTTAATTGATCAAGTTGTTTATTTTTCATAATACTCCCTTTGTGATTTTATTACTTTTTGACAAATTTAACAAAATATGCAATATTTTTGCATATTTTAAATTATCTTAAATCTTAATTTAAATATGAATGCAATTTCATTGCAATATCTATTTTTCTTATAAAAAAGTTCTAAAATAATATTGAGAGTTGAAAAACTCTTAAAAAGATAATAAAAATTATATTAATATTAAGGTAAGTAAAATGAAAAAATTTTCTAGTTTGTTTTCAAGACTTAATCCATACCAGTATATTTATATAGCCTTATGATCATTGTTTTCTCTAATGTTAATTAGTCTTGTTGGATTACTTGGAGGTTTAAAAGTCGGTCCACATTTAAGTGCACAAGCACATTCAAATATTATTAGTGTTTTTGCATTTTTCTTTTTGCTTGTTTTCTTTGGAGCGATCATTAGTACTGTAATAGTTCATGGATTTATTTTGAAGAAAGTTAAAAAACCTTCTGATAAGGGAGGTATGTAATGCAAAAAGTTGTGACACAAAATCAAAATATGTCATTTATTAAAAGAGCAATGGAAAAACTAAGTAAAATAGGAGCAGCATTAATGTTCCCAATTGCTGTTTTACCAGTTGCTGCTATTTTATTAAGGATTGGTGCAGAAATTCCTACAGCAACTCCTTTTGCCGCGTTTGTTAATGCTTTATTTTTAAAAACAGGTGGTGCTGTTTTTGACAACCTACACATTTTATTTGCTGTGGGTGTTGCGTTTGCCTTTACCAAGGATAAACGTGGAGAAAATGCTTTTGCAGGATTTATCTCAATCGTTATTCTTGCTTCACTTTTACCTTCATTAGCTGATAGTTTTTACTCTAATGTTAACTTAGGTAATGGTGTAGTTGGATTTAAAAACTTATTTGGTAGCAAATATAATGCTATCTTTGGTTCAAACGTTTTAAATGGTATGATAATTGGTGCTGTTATTGCATATATTTACAATTATGCAAATAATGTATCATTACCAAAAGTTTTAGGTTTCTTTTCAGGTAAAAGATTAATTCCTGCTCTTGCAATTATTGTCACAGTATTATTTACAATTGTCTGAGCGCTAATCTTCCCTTGAATAGGATATCTTATCTTTAAGATATCAGAAGCAATGTCTAATGCTGTTGCTTCAAAAAGTGGTGACTTATCATTATCAGCAAGATTTACTCGTGCTGGTATAATGGGTGGATATGGTTTTATTAACCGTTTATTGATTCCATTTGGTCTTCACCACATACCAAACAACATTTTTTGATTCCAACTTGGAACTTGACCATCAGAAGTTCAACCTGGAACAAATGTTAATGGTGACATCTTTATTTTCTTAAATGGTGTTGCAAAAGATAATCCTGGAGGAATTTTCCAATCAGGTTTCTTCCCTATGATGATGTTCGGATTACCTGCTCTTGTTGGTGCCTTTATTTATAGAGCAGAATCAAAAGAACAAAAAATCAAAGTTATTTCTTTATTTGGTTCAGCGGCAATTATTAGTTTCTTAACTGGTATTACTGAACCTATTGAATTTGCTTTCTTATACATTTCACCTCTTTTATTCTTAATTCACGCAGTATTAACAGGTATCTTTGCCTTTGTTACTGGTGCAATGGGTATTCAATTAGGATTTGGTTTTTCAGCAGGATTTATGGACTTTATTTTAAGTATTCCAAAATCATTAAGAATTATTAATGAATCAGGATTTACAGGTGCAACAAAAGTCTTTGCAAATCCAGGATGAATTATTGTGATTGGTCTTGTATGTGGTGCTTCATATTTCTTTATTGGAAGTTTTGTGATTAAAAAACTTGACTTATCTACACCAGGTAGAAAAACAGGTATTATTCTTTCTGATGAAGAAAAAAATACAACTGTTTCACAAGAAGTACTTAATTCTGATTTTTCAAGTAAAGCAAGAAAAATAGTTCAAGGATTTGGTGGATGAGATAACATTGTTGAATACAATAACTGTTCAACAAGATTAAGATACATAGTTAAAGATGCTTCAAAAGTTAATGAAGAAGAACTTAAAAAAGCAGGTGTCTTTGGTGTTGTAAAAGTGTCTGATACATCTTACCAAGCAATTATTGGTGTAGAAGCAGAATCAATTAATAACCAAATTGTTTCAAATAAAGGAAAAGAATTATAATAGTAAATATATGAAAAACCTGTTAGTTAACTAACAGGTTTTTATAAAACAAAAAAATATAGATATGTTTAAAATAAAATTAATAATTTTTGCAGTTAATTTTAAAGTACAGTCTTTAAGAGTAGAAAATATCAAGGAATTGCAAAAATTGTGAGATATAGGAAGAATAGTGACTGTATAATTTATTAAAAAACAAAACGCTTTTAAATATAACAAGAAAATAGAAAGAACCTAGAAATTGAATAAAAAATAATGAATAATGAAAGCATTGATTATTTTACTTGAAACTAAATAAGAAAAGGTTTTTAAAATTAACTTGAATTCCTTTCTTAATAATTATATTAAACTTTGGATCTTAACTAATTATTTTTAAGGTCTTGTATTAGGTTATCAAACTCATTTTTTCTTATTTGTTTTTAACTAAATAAGAAAAAATTAAATAAATTAAGATTGGTTTTTAACAAAATACAAAACACTATTTTTTGCTAAAAAATAAAATATTGTGTAAAATTTAAATATTAATTTAACATTTTAAAGGTGGATACTTATTAAACTTTCTCTGTTTAGTTTATTATCCACCTTTAAAAATCCTATAAAACTAAGTAAGAGGGTATAAAAATGAAAATTATCGATAAAGCAATAAACGATATAAAAGATAATAAAAATTTAACAAAAAATGTTAAATTTGTTGAAGAATATATTCAAGGGTTAAAAGAGCGAAATAAAAACGATATCACTAAAGCGTTTAGATACGCAAATGATGATGAATGATATACAACAAAAGAAGATGTTCAATTTTTTATTGATAATGCAAAAATTCCATTAGATAAAATCATTTGATGTCCTTTTGACTTAGAAACTTCTAACTTTGTTACTGTTTTTCGTAAAAACGGTTATAAGGTTATTTCATCACATATATTTGATGGTAAAGACTTTTATGAATATGAGCCCAAAAAATGAGATATTATTGTAAGTAATCCTCCTTTTAGAAACAAACATAATTTGTTAAAAAGATTGCTTGAATTTAATAAACCCTGAGCACTCATTTTTGGTATTCAAGCTTTAAATAGTGAAAAATTTTGTGATTTCTTGCAAAAATTTAAAAGAGTTCAGTATGTTCACTTAAAAAGAAGAATGTGTTTTACAAAAGATCATTTAAATTATGATGTTATGAATCTTCAAAGACCATCATTTGCAAGTATGTGGATTGCTAATAATATGTTTGATAAAGATATCCAAGTTTGAAAAGGCGTGGACTATAAAAAAGATGGGAAGGAATATACATAATTTATGAAAATTACATTAGTGTATTCTTTAAAATGATTTCTTAAACTTGAAAAAGAATATCAAAACACATATAAAGATAATAATATAAACAATTTAAAAAATATAATTTTAAATTGTTTGCTACGTAATAATTTATTAAGCATTGAAAATCTAAAACAAGAAATCATTTGAGTTTCGCATAAAAAGAGTTTTCAAGGTTTATTTATAAAAGAAACTAAATCATTTGTTTATTTTACACCTAAGTTATCAAATAAAAATAATAAATTCAAAATTAATGGTAGAAATACATTTGTTAAACAAAATTCATTGCCAATAATTAATTTTGTTTATAAAAACAAAGATAAAATCGATAATTTGTTTATTTCAATAAATCCTATTGATAATGAGGAAATAAATAAAAATAATATTACAGATATAAATATAACAGATTCAATAAAATCAGATTTTAGATTTTTGTCTATTGTAGGATTTCAATTAACTAATTCATTAAATGTTTTCAAAAACATAAATGAAATAAAATCATTGCCAAATCTTGATTTACATCAATTTTTAAAATTAAAAAAACAAATAAGATTTAAAAATAAGAAAAATAAATCCTTATTCATAGAATTTAGTATTGAAAATGGTGTTAATTATTTAGATGTTTTTGGTAAATTTGATGGTGCTAACGTAGCAGATACAATAATAACTTGCATTGTATTAGATAAACTAACCAAAACTTATGAACATATTGTAAAAAATATTTGAAATATAAGTAAAAATGAACCAACAGATAGTCATAAGAACATATTGGAACATTTAGGATTTATATTTTGTGGTGATTCTGATAAAAAATCAAGTTCTTATGAGGATCTTGAATTTTCTGAAAATAATTTACAAGGTTTTAGCAGAAATCAAAACTTGTTAAAACATAGAATTTATAAAAAATTTAATGAATTTATAAATACAGATGAATGTTTTGCTTGCTCTTATAACATTTCTGAAAATTTAATTATCTCTCATATTCATAGACACTCAGATATTAAAACAGATATTATTAAAAATAAAATAGAAGTGTTTTTAGCTCAAAATCAAACAACAAGCGGTGATAATTGTTTTTTATTGTGCCCAAATCATGATAAAGAATTTGAGAAAGGATTGATATATTTTGATATTGAAAAGTTTAGATTTTTACCAAATCAACTTCTGCTTAATAATAGAAATATTGAAATAGAAGATATCAAATTAAGAATACTTAATAAATTTGCAAAACTTAATAAAGATGATATACAACAGTTGCTTACAAATGATTTTAAAAGATTTAATCAACTTCACCAAAAAAGAATTAAAAAATTATACCCATGTTTCCCAGTTGACAAAGGTAAAAAAACTTTTAGCACTATAATACAGTGTTAAAAGTTTTTAAATATAAAATTTACTTGTTACTTTTTATGTATTTATAGTAATCATTATAAATACTTCAAGAAATATTCGATAATTCATTCTCTGATTTAAATTTTTGAATATTTGTTTTTGTAAAATTGTTTTCTTCAACTATGTATTTCATATTTCTAAAAACATCAACCATACTATCATCAGTTATTTTTTGAACAACTCCATTGTTTTTGTAAAATTCTTTGATTTTGTATGAAAGA
>NZ_KK211410.1:40292-51473 GCF_000622205.1 Mycoplasma leonicaptivi ATCC 49890 | reverse complement strand
CTTATACTGATGGTGTTTTAGAAAGTAAAACCTTTATAACTTTCATTGCTTCCATAGTTAAAAGTTTTATTAAGTTTCATTGTTCTGATTTATTAAAAAATAAATCAAGTTTAACATTTAATTCAATAATAGATGAATTATCAAAAATTGAGGTTTCAAAATTTGATGAAAAATATATAAGAAAAAATTCTCTAACTGCAAAACAAAAAGAAATACTCAAAAATTTGAATATTTCTTCTGATGAATTATATAGTTTCATAATATCTATAAACGAAAAAATTTCTTAATTTTTTTTATTTAGTATAAAATTTACTGAAAGTTTAAAATTTGATCTCTTAAAGAAGATAAATTGTAATCTTTAATATTAACACCATCAATTACAACATTACCTGATGTTGCCTCATAAAATCTAACAAATAAATTTATTAATGAAGATTTCCCTGATCCTGTTTCCCCAATAATACCAATAGTTGAATATGGTTGTATTTCTAAATTAAGATTTTTTAAACTTTCTTTTGTATTATTTGGATATTTTAATGATACATTTTGTAATTCTAATTTACCTAATATTTCTTTTGATTCAACATCGTTATTTGAACTAATATCACTTGTATAATTAAGAATTTCATTTTTAATTCTTTTCATACTTGGTATAGAATAAGTAAAACTAATTAGAGAAAAAACCAAACCAGATAATGAACCAGAAACCATTCAAATGTATGTACCAAATGCAGTAATTGTACCAACATTAAATTCTTTATGCAATACTTTATTAACCCCAATAACTGCCAATGAAATAACTGAACCAAAAACAATTGTCATAAAAAACATATTGTTGAAATAATTAATTTTTTCAAATTTAATTGAATTCGTCTTTAATTCTAAGTTGATTTTGTTTATAGAAGTAGATTCTTTTGTTTCGGTTAAATGTGATTTAATTGTTTTTAATGCATTTAAATTTTCTTGTAGTTTATTATTATATTTATCTGATGTTAATAATAATTCTTTTAAATATTTCTTAGATCACACAAAAAAGAAACCTGGAACAGTAATTAAAAAAGGCAATGCTACTACAAAAATTAGTGAAAGTTGTATTGATTCATTTATTGAATAAAACATTGCTAAACCAAACATTATTGGTAGTCTAATAAAAGAAGTTAATACTGTGTCAAAAGCACCTTTTATGTATGCAACATCTGTATCAAGTCTATTTAATAATGTTCCGCTTGAAAATTTATCAATATCTGAAAATGAAAAACTTTGAATTTTTTTAAATAAACTAATTTTTAAATTTTTAGCAAAAATCGATGAAATTTTATTCGCAATAAATATTTCACCTAACAAACTAAGAATTATAGTTCCAACAATTAAACTAAAAAGAATTAATGAATTCTTTAGAATTTCGCTTTCTTTTTGATTATTTGATAAATTATTATTTGTTACATAATTAATTATATATTTTGCATATTGTGGCATTAAAATTTCAAGATAAACTTGGCTAAAAATGCATAAAATAACAACAAGAATTCAAATTCTAATCCCTTTTGTAAAGCTCAATAGAGTTATTTTTTTATCCATTGTTATTTAAATGTCCATCATTTACACATTCGCAATCAATGCTTTCATTATCTATTTTATGAATTTCCTCTAATAAAGAATGATATTTTTTAGTAAAAATAGGGTTCAGATAATAAAATCTATACAAACCTTCTTGTTTTGCTTCAATTATTAAATGTTTATTTAAATCACTTAAATGTTTTGAAACGTTTGATTGTTTTTCTTTTAGTAATTCAGCTAAAACATTCACATCACATTCTTTTTCGTGGCAAGTGAATAAATGTAATATTATTCTTCTTTTAACACTTTTAGATAAAAAACTTAAAACTTTATCAAGAGTGCAATTGTATTCTTTAATGTTCATTATTCCTTTCTTTTGTTGATCTAGTTTTATCATTGTTTTCTTGTGTAATATCTTTTCTGCTACTTAATTCTGATTTATTATGGTAATTATCCAACTCTTGATTACTAATGTTTTCATCTTCTGAAACAATAAAACTACTCATTTCACTAAATTCATCAACACTTGAATTGTTTTCATCGAAAACTAATGAATTAATAGAATTTTTTTGAATTTTTTGCTTAAATTCTTCTAATTGTTTATCAAAATCACTCATAAAATCAATGTTATTTGTTTCATTGTTATCTAGAACATTATCAGACAAGTTTTGTTGAACTTCTATATTGTTGGTTTCATCATAGACTATAATAACTTCTGGTTTGCTTAAAATATCCTGAATTTCTGTATTAATTTCTTGTGTTATTTTTTCATCATTAATTACTGTTTCATTTTTATCTACAAAAACTGCTTCATCTGGTTTATTAATAACATTTTTTAATTCTAATTCTAATGTATTATTTAAATTAAAAAAAGCATTATTTTCCTTTTCATATTTTTTAACTTCAAAATTATTTTGATCATTGTTATGGTTTGTAAAACTTTTTTCAAATTCTTGTTTAATGTTGCTATTAAAAATATTTAATTCAGAATTTAAAATTTTACTTTCAACTTGTGAATCAATAGTTGAAATATTAGTATTTTGGTCTAAAACAAATAATTCTTTATTAATATCTTTTTCAGATAACTGGATTTCATTAGTTTTTATCAGACTTTGATATTTTTGATTTTGTTCATTATTATCATTTATTTTTTCTTCATTTCGATAATTTTCTTTTGTTTCTGTAGCAAACCATTTAGATAATTCTTTTTGAATCTCTATTCAACTGATTGGAGAAACTATATAAGTTTGATATTTTTTAGATCTTAAAAATCAATATTTATCTCTAATTAAAACATATTTTTCAATATTATTTTGCTGATTATCAATCAAATTAAAATTATTAGAATTTATACCATAATCAAAAACATCGAAAATAAAACATTTATATGGTTTTTGATTTTTTGTTACAACTAAATCAATATTTATAGAACCTACATTATAATTTTGAAATACTTCATATTCAGGTTTATTATTACATTCATCAACAACTTCTTGTAACACCTTTGATACAAATCATTTGCTATTATTTGGTAAATGATTTACCTTAACATCATCATACAAATCTTGAGTTAAATCATATATTTTGTTCGAAGATATTTTTTTATTAAACGATTCTATTATTTCTTTTTGTCTAGAATTTGAATCTTTTTCTAAAAAGTATAGTCATTCTTTGAATAAAATCATATCTTCTGATGAATTTTCACTTATTGATACTTGATTTGATTGGATGGTTTTAACAATTATCATTTTATCTTTTGCCCGTGAAATAGCAACATTTAAAGCGTTTTTACCACCTTTTTTACAAATATATGTTGAGTGAAGTTTGGTATTTTTATCATATGCAACTGTAGCAATTACCAAGTCTGCTTCATCACCTTGAATGTTTTCTATATTTCTTACTAAAACACTACCATTTCTAAGAAATTCTTCGATTTTAGGGTATTTATCAAAAATTAAATTTTTAATAAATTCACTTTGTTTAATATTAAATGAAAGTAAAATGATTTTTTTATATTTTGGTATATTGTTCTCTAATAATTCTAAAACTTTTTCTGCTTCAACAATATTTTTATTATCAATTCATTCACCATCAACATTGTATACCTCAAGTGCTTCATGTTTTTCATCTGAATTAACATCAATTACATCGAGTTGTGAATTATAAAAGTTTTTAGATGAAAAAGACATTAAAGAGGCATAATTTGATCTGTAATTTTTATCCAATAAAATTTTAAAAACATTTAATGAATAAGCATAATCTAACATTGATTCAGTTGCACCAAAAATAGAATCATCAACACTTCTTGTTTCAAATCAATTACTTGGTCTCATTTGTTCAGGATCACCAGCTAAAATTTTGATTTTGGCTAAATATAAAATCGGTAAACCTCTTTCAACAAAAATTTGACTTGATTCATCTAAAATAGCAAAATCAAATTCCTCTTTATCTCAAATTGATAAATCAATATCAGGAGTTGTAACAATAACCCTGAATAATATTTTTATAATTTTTGCATATTTTTTGATAAATTTATATGGTTCATAATTTTCAACTCTAACAGATTGAGCAAATTCTATATATTGTTCTTTTAATTCTTCACTTTGCATTAGTTGATTATAATTGTGTTCAATAATAATTGATTTCAAAATCTCAACATCAGAAATAATTTGATTATAATCAATTTTTTTTGAAAATTCTATAATTTTATTTAATTTAGTAAAAGGATTCTCTTTGTTATTAAAATTATAATCATGTTTGATAATCTTGAAAAAAGTAACTAAATCTTGTAATGATCCATTAAATTCCGGTAAAACTAAATTAATCGAGTCAGCAAGTTGAGAAATTTTTTGGTACTTTTTGTAAAATATTCAAAATGCATTGTTTAGTTTTAACAATATTTTTTTTAAATCTTGTGGATTAATTGGTTCATTAGGATATTTTAATTCTGATGGTAATCCTAAAATAAATTCAATTTCATTTTGATAATCTTTTACATTGTATTTTTTACTTAAATAATAATAAGCTTGTAAAATACTTTGTGCTTGTTCATCATTTAAATAATTATTAACTAATTTTATATATTCTATTTCTTCTGAATTAACAATAGGTGTTGGTTTTAATTCTGAAGCACTTATAAAATTCTCAAATTGCAATAAATATTCTTTAATTGGTTTATAAAATTGTCTTTTAGAACTTTCTTTGGTTTTTAACATAAATAAACAAAATTGTTCTAAACCGTTTAATCTTTGTTTTAAAACATCTAAAGCTGCTTTTTTTTGCGAAGCAACTATTGCGGTTTTGCCGTACGCTAAAATATTTGCAAGTAAATTTACAATAGTTTGTGATTTACCTGTGCCTGGTGGACCCCAGATTATTGTATGCTGAATAAAAGAAGAAATAATTGCTTGATCTTGTGAATAATTTGTTTTTGTAATTTTAAAAATATTAATATTTGGATTAAAAATACTATTTCTTATAGCTTTTTTGTAATTGTTTTTATTAATTTCAACAGTAATGATTTTTTGTAATTCATTATTGTCAATAATTTTTTTCATTATATTTCTTGAATATCCACCAGAAGGTTGGAATAAACCTAAAACAGCACCTGGATAAAATTTAATTGTGTCAAATTCTACATCATCTTTATTAATAAATTCATATTCACTAAAAACAACTTCCGGTAAGGAATAAATACCATTTCAATCTTGGCGAACTTTATTAATAATTTCTTGCATTGAATTAAAAGAAAGATCACTGTCTATTTGAATATTTTTACCAATACTATTTAAGAAAAATAAAACTTTTTCATTTATTTTAATTTCACCTTCACCAACTAAAATTGGTTTTGTTCCATTTTTAAAATCAATTCTTACTTGTTTAAAAAATAATGGTGCATAAATAAATTTTTCTTCGTGTTTAATTGAAATAAATAAAAAACCAATATGCAATGGTCAAATATTTGTTTGTTCTAAAATACTGTTGGCTTTATCACTTAAAATTTTTCAATTTTTTAAACTATTTTGAATTTCAAATTCTACTCTAGATTGTATTCTGTTAGTAATTTCTTTGATATCTTTTTTAGATTCTAAAAGCGTTTTAAAATTAGGTCTTTTGATTTCTGTGTTATGAATAAATTCTTTAAGTGAATTTATATCTGTAAAATGTTTAACTTTTTCAAATAATTTAAGAATATTTTTGTTTAATAATGATGTCTGAAAATTTTCATTATTAATAATTTTAAAATAGTCTTCTGTTGCTAAAATTGGCAATAAATCATAAAATAAATTATTATCTACTCTTGTAAAGATAGAAGAGTCGTTTGTTTGAACATCGATTAAATTATCTAAAATAGTCTTGTATTGTTGCTTTAAATCACTCACTTTATTTTATCTCCTTGTTATTTAATGCATTAAAAACACTTTGTGTATAAACTCCTAAAACTACTGATATCGTATCTGATTTAACAAAAATACCACTAACACCTTTAAGTTTTTGAATTTGTTCTTTATTTATTTTTGATATATCACTAAAATAAATATCTATTCTTGAATGTTTTGAATCTATTTTTTTTATATTTTCTTTTGTTCCTAATAAAGAAAAAAACGCTTCAATATTAAACGGTATGTTTTCAACTTGATAAATTGTATTTTTTTTATGTTCTATTTTTTTTGATCATTTGATTCATATCAAACCAAATGTAATAATTGTTAAAAAAATCATTTTTATTCTATATTTCATATTAAAAATTTTACAGTATTTTATTCGAATAATACAATAATTTTATTTTAAACTTGTATTAAGAAATACAAAAATCACAGATATTTCTGTGATTTTTTTGCTTAGTTGTTTTTGAATTTATGTTCTTCTGGTATTGTGTTTAAACCATTTTTAAATAAATTAGTTTTCATATTTGGTTTATTTTTATATATTTCTTTTAAACTTTCTCTGAATGATTTTGATTGGTTTTCACCTCCACCATAGATTAAATCATATTGTGGTAATTTATATTGACCAAATAAACCTTTTAAATCTAAACCTTTGCTTCTAATTGCTAATCCACTTGAGATACCTTGACCAAAATATCCAGTTGTAATTAAACTAACTAATTCATTGTTTTGATTACGTATTGATGAACCAGAAGCACCGGGTCCTGGGGCATAACCTTTATATAAATATGCTAAACCACTTTGATAGTATGGTTTACCATCATCTTTTGATTTATATATTTCACCAACAACTGGAGCGTTTAAAAATCTATCATAAATTCCAGGTTTATCCTTAAATGTTCTTAAAATTGCACTATGAGATAAATGATTCCCACGTTTAAGACGTTTTATTTTACTTTCATTACCAACAGGGTAATCAGTTTTATAAAGTTCATAATCAGCATTAGTTCAAAGTGAAAATGTATGTCTTCCTAATTCCTTATCATGTTTATCTTCATAATTATCTAAATGAAAATCACTGAATACATTTGATTCTGTTGCAGGATATGAAACTCCATATAATTGATCATATTCTTCAACTGCTTTTTTACCAGTTTGATTAGCAATGATAGGTACATCGATTTTATCAAAATCAGATAAATAATCATTTGTAGGAATTTTTAGTTTTTTATCTTCTGATAAACTTGCATAATCATTTGTTGCTCATCTTGCGTATTCTTCTATTGAACCCTTGTCCTTATAATCATTATATTCTAACTTAGAAAAATCAACTTCAAATATTGCTATATCAACAAATTCTTTTGTTTCATCAGATTTATCAACAGAATAATCTTTTGGATCTCATTTAAATAAATCACGACCATCAAAAATACGTTTAAATGCTTTTGGAGGTAATGGAATTTTTTCAATTTTATCTTCAAAAGCATTAACTCTTAATTTTGAAAAAATTGAAGGATTTTTATTAGATAATCTTTGGAATCCAAAACTTGATAAGTTGTTTTCTGAAAAACCATCGATAACATGGTAATTTGTTGCAAAATAAAATTTAGTTGGATAATGTCCTTCTGCTGGAATTTCATAGTCAATTATTGATGATGTACCGTGTCCTGGTTGTTGACTTCTTGCAGAATTTTCAAGTGTAACAAAATTCTCTTCTTTTTGAATTTGAGTTATTACGCGTGCTTTTAAAGAATCATCTAATCTTGTTTCTTTATTAACTTTGTCTATTAACATATCACGATACTTTTGAATATGTTCTTTATAAATTTTAGAAACTGCATCATAATCATTATTATTTTCTTCACGAATTTTTGCTAGAATTTTAGTTCTATATCTTTCACGAACACCAAGACTATTATCACTATTAAATGCTTTTTTAAATTCATCTCTTGCTTTAGTGTCTTTAATTTTATCCGCTAAATTATGCAAATCCTCAGGATTTTTTAATAACTCTGCAATAATCTCTTGTTTTTGAACATCACCTGTATAAACTCAATAATAAAATGAAGTTTGATATGTTTGTTGTGCATACTCACTATAATTTTCGTTCACTAAATAACGTGGTAATCCAATATTTTTATATTGATCTTTATTGAAATAATCTACTCATGAATTAAGTGTTGCATTACCAGTTTTTTTAATATTTAAACCTTTAAAAGTTCCATCATTATTGAATTCAGGTATACTTCAACCTAAATCATTGATTAAATCATAATCAGGTAATTTTAGTTCTTTTGCTTTTTCATTGAATTCTGTTTTTTTTGTTTCAGAAATTAGAGTGTTTCTTGCATAACTTTGACTTTTAATTGAATTTCTTAATTTTGCAATATCTTCATCATAACGTTGGTCATTTGGTGAATTAAAATATCTTTTAACATCATTAAAATTTGAAGGTTTTGATGTTGGATTTTCAAATTTTGGTGTATTATCAATTTTAAAACCAGATAAAGTATAAAATTCTCCAATATCATCATTATCATTAAAATTTATAAATAAATTTAATTCATTTTTATTAACTGAAACATTTAATAAACTTCATTTTAATCTTGTTTCTTTTGAGTTAAGTTCAACTCATTCTTCGAAATGATCTCTAAATTCTTCTGCAGTTTTATCTTGAAATTTATATCTAGGAAGTGATACATTAAAAATATCATCAAAACTCTTATTTTTAATGTATTTTTGAGTTTCTTCGTTGTTAAAATAATTTATTGGAGTTTGTGTTTGAGAACCTGAACCATTTAATGTTTCTTTTTCTTGTGAACCATTTGTTTTTTTCTCAGATTCAGTAGGTAATTTATTATTATTTGTATCTGATTTTTTTGTATTTTCTTGACAACTTGCAGCAATTGCCATTGGTGTAATTGCAAATGTTCCTAGAACTAATAATTTCATTTTTTGAATCTTTTTCATAAAAATCTCCTTTGTTTATATTGAAATAAACCTATCCTTCTTTAAAAAGAAATAATACACCTTTTAAGGTGTATTATGCAAGTTGAATTGGTTCTTCACCTTCTGCTTGATATTGTGTGTTATAACCTAAACCTTTTAGTTGGTTGTATAATTGTGATTCACCTTCTGGTACATAAATGATTGTGTTAGATTGAGAAAATGTTCCATCAGAGAAATTGAATAAAGTTGATAAATTAGCAATTCCCTCATTATCAAGTTTATGACCTTTAATTTTTGGTGTAATTTTAATATTTTTGGTATTTTTTCTATTTGAAAAAATAATTTTACTTTTTGGAACACCTGGTGCAACAAATTTATCTAAAACGTAGTTAAATTGTGCTTTATTCATATTGTCTGTATCAGTTTCTCAGATTTCACTTTCGTTATAAAGAACTATTCTTTTTAGTTTTCTAAGATTAACACCTTTCCCCTTAGTTCTGTCTCAAAATTCCATATTTTTAAGACCTTTGGCTTTTGTTACACGTGAAAGATCAAGACCAGTTGGGTAACTATTTCCACCTTCATTATGATCTGGATTAAGTCCTGGACCAAAACCACCTTGGAAAATACGTTCATTATTTCTTGTAAAGTAAACCATTCTTAAACCATTGTTTATACGTGTTAAATCAGTCTCTGAAACTCAATCTTTATCATCAAAACCAATACTATTAAATGTAATTCTTGTAAAAATTCTGTCGTATTTATTATAACTTGCTGAAACGTTGTAATCAGCCATATTTACATACGCAACACCTTTAAGTGATCATGGATTTAAACTTCATTCATCAACTAATGAATTTTGAGAAGTATAAAGACCTAATTCATCAATTTCTTTTTCTTCAAGTGCAATTAATGATGAAGTATTAAAACTTTCAAAAAATAATTCTAAAAGAGGAAGTTTTTTAGGTAATTGTGCTAAAACATCTTTAAGTTCTTGAGAAGCGCCAGATCTACCAATATTTTTAATTCTGTATCCAGTAATTGTTTTATTATCATCTTGTAAACTTTTAATAAAATTAATTGATTTTTCATAACCCGATTTGTTTGCAACATCAATTGTTATTAAAAAACCATCTTGTGTTTTACTTGGATTATCTTTTTCTTTTGTAAGTTTTTCAATTTTAATACCATCTGAATAACCTACATTGTATTTTGCAAATTCTTGTGTTGAAGTAACATCGGTTTTTGTTCAACCTGGATAGTTTCCTAAATCAATACTATCCGCTGGTCTATTTCATTTTGAATTACTTCCAAAAACACGTTTTTCTAAATTGTTACGTGTTATTTCACTAACAACAGCATTAAAAATTGGTGAAACAGCGTAAGAATTTAATTTACCGTTTTTATCAACATAAATATTATCATTATCTTTATCAATATAAAAACCTTTGTCAAGATCTTTCTTTAATGTATCAGATAGTTCTGTAAATTTATTAGGATCAATATGCATTGCAATTCATAAATGACCAACTTTTAAATATTCTTTACCATATCCTCTTACTGGTGGTATGTATTCAAATGTTTTAGTATTATTAAATCATTCTTCATATTTATCTTGAAATTCGTCTAATAAAAAGGGTTTAGCATTTCCTGCTTCTATTAAAGCACGGTATTTATCAAATAATTTTAAAATAACATTTAAGTCCATTGGTGATCTATCAAGATAGTCTTGCAATTCATCGTGACCAGCAACAGCATAATGGTCTTTATAAAATTGAGTAACTATACCACTTTTACCAAAAAAAGTATTTTGAAATCTATTTAAATTTTGCACTGAATTAGCAATACTTTCTTTAATATTTTCAGCACTTGGGGCAACGCTTAAAATATTTGGTGTAAGTTGTGCTATATATTTGACTCTATTTGTAATACCAGCTGCAACGTCATCTCTATTTTCTTTTCTTGGTGGTTGTTCTTCATAAACAACTGAAATTTCACCAACATCAGTTTTAATAACATCGCTTTTGATTCTTGTTTCAGGTTTAGGTTCTGGTTTTGGTTGAGGTTTTGGTGTTTCAATTGGTATTACAATAGGTTTGGCTTGTGGTTTTGGTTGAGGTTTTGGTGTTTCAATTGGTATTACAATAGGTTTGGCTTGTGGTTTTGGTTGAGGTTTTGGTGTTTCAATTGGTTTTGGTTTTACAATTGGTGGAACTTTAACTGGTGGAATTGGTTCTGGTTTGGGTTCTGGTTTTGATTCTTTTGGTTTATCATGTATATTAAAATC
>NZ_KK211410.1:25111-40282 GCF_000622205.1 Mycoplasma leonicaptivi ATCC 49890 | reverse complement strand
TACTAAACCTTGAATAATACACTCAGATCATGGTTATCAGTATTCTTCACAAGAGTATAAAAAATTAGTTGATAAAATTAATGGAAAAATTTCAATGTCTAGAGTTGGTAATTCCTTAGATAATAGAGAAGTTGAATATTTCTTTTCGATATTAAAAACAGAATGTTTATATTTAAACAAAATAAAGGAAATGACTTTTAAAGAATTAAAATCATTAATTGAATCGTTTATTGTAAAATATAATAATGAAAGATTTCAATCAAATCTTAATTGAAAAACACCTCAAGAAACTTGAAGTGCTTTAAAATTATAATTGTTTCAAATCTGTGTCCCTGTTTAGATTTTGTTTTTTTTTTTTTTTTGAAAACTACTATAAAACAGTATTAAAAGTTAATTTAAAATAAAAAATTTATTTTTAATAAAAATTAACAAATTCAATAATTTAAAAATTTTTTTAGGTGAAAATTGTTTATTTTTAAAATTTGGTTTTTAATATTTATTTATAAATTTTAAATAAATAACTTTTAAAAACTAAGCAAAACTTTAACTAGATTATATTTTTTGTAATTTTAATTCATATTTATAATTTATGATTAAAACATCCTTATATTTATGATATTTTATTGTTTAAACATTTTAATTTAAAATTAATTCTTGTGTTTTTTTATATTTTGAATAAAATCATTAAAAATAATTTTTAAATCTTCAATATTGTCATTGATAAAATTTTTTGTTATTTTAGAATTAAAAAATAATATTCCTAGTTTTATACCTTAAACTTTTTTATATAGTATAAGGTATAAAAATACCCAAAATATGGGTATTTTAGGCTAAATCATCAGAGTCATCTCCATCTGCTTTATATTGTACTTGATATCCTAGACCTGATAATTGATTATAAAGATTTTCTTCACCAACAGGAACAAAAATCTTTGTTGATGTCTTACTTAGCACACCATTAGAAAAAGCAATTAAGGTTGATAAATTAGCTAAACCTTCTGAATTTAATTTTAATCCATGAACATTTGGCTTAATTTTTATAGATTTTGTATTATCTTTGTTTGAAAATAAAATTTTTGATCTTGGGAATGAACCTTGTTTATCTAAAATTGTGCTAAATTGTGCTTGATTCAAATTATCAATATCTGTTTCTCATGTTTCGCTATCATTAAAAAGCACAATTCTTTTCAGTTTTCTTGTTGTATAAGGACCTTTTGTTATATCATAAAAGACCATATTTTTAAGACCTTTGGCTTGTGGAATACCACTTAAATCAAGACCTAATGGGTATGAATTTCCATTAGAATCATGATCAGGTTTTAAACCTGCACCTCAACCACCTTGGAAAATTCTTTCATTATTTCTTACAAAATAAGCCATTCTTAAACCAAGATTAATTCTATTTAAATCATTTTCAGAAACTCAGTCTTCTTCATCAAATCTTAAACTATCAAAAGTAATTCTTGTAAAAATTCTAGCATATTTTGAATATTCACTTGAAACATTGTAATCAGCCATATTTACATAAGCAACCTTATCTAATGATCAAGGATTAATAGCTCATTCATCAGAAAGTGAATTTTGCGATGTATAAAGTCCTAATTCATCAATTTCTTTACCCTTTAAAGCAATTAATGATGAAGAGTTAAAACTTTCAAAAAATAATTCTAAAAGTGGTAATTTTTGAGGTAATTGTGCTAAAACTTGTTTTAAATCTTGTGTAGCACCAACTCTACCAATATTTTTAATTCTATAACCTGATATTTTTTCACCATTTGCTTGTGCTTGTTTAATAAAGTTGATTGATTTTTCATAACCTTTTGGGTTTTCAACATCAATTGAAACTATTAAAGAACCATCTGGTGTTTTAGAAGGATTATCTGCTGTTTTAGTTAATCTTTCAATTTTAAAACCATCACTGCCTGAAACACTATATTTGCTTCCAATTTCAGCAGTTACATCAGTTCTATTTCAACCAGGATAATTCCCATTTTCAATATCACCAGCATGTCTGTTTCATTTAGATTTAGAACCAAAAACTCTTTTTTCTAAGTTATTTCTTTCTATTTCTGATACAACAGCATTGAAAATTGGAGAAACAGCATAAGATTTAAGTTTTCCATCTTTATCTACATAAACATTAGTATTATCTTCATCAATGTAAAAACCTTTATCTAAGTCCCTCTTTAGTTCATCAGAAAGTTCAGTAAATTTATCTGGGTCAATATTCATAGCAATTCATAAGTGACCTACTTTAATTTGTTCTTCACCATAACCTCTTACAGGTGGAATATATTTAAATGTTTCTGGTTTATTAAATCATTCATCATAATTTGCTTGTGTTTCATTTGTCATATATTGTCTTGCATTACCTGCTTCAATCAATAATCTATATTTGTCTCAAACTTTAAGAATTAAATCTAGATTAGATGGAGTTCTGTTTAAATAATCTTGTGTTTCATCATGACCTACTCTTTTGTAGTTATCTAAGAAAAACTCTGTAACAGCACCATTTTTACCAAAAAATCCTTTATTAAAGTTTTTGAGTGATTGCTTACCATTTGAAATTGACTTGGCAATATTTTCAGCACTTGGTTTTACACTATTTACATCAGGAGTTAATTGAGCAATATATTGTACTCTATTAGTAATTCCTGCTTCAACATCAGATTTATATTCAATTCTTGGAGGTTGTGGTGTGTAAGTTACTTCAATTTCGCCAACTTCTGTTTTAATTTTTTCAGTAACTTGTTTTGGGGTTTCTTGTGGTTTGGGTTCTGGTTTTGGTTGAGGTTTTGGGGTTTCAATTGGTATTACAATAGGTTTGGCCTGTGGTTTAGGTTGAGGTTTTGGGGTTTCTATTGGCTTTGGTTTTACAATTGGTGGAACTTTAACTGGTGGAATTGGTTCTGGTTTGGGTTCTGGTTTTGATTCTTTTGGTTTATCATGTATATTAAAATCAGAACTTGAATCATAAGCTTTATTTAAGTCTAAGTTTTCCTTGTTTATTAATAACGGTTGGTCACTATTTTTTGTAAAAAATAGCGAACTTCTTGTTTTACTGTTTGAAAAATGGTATGGTAAAGAAACAGATAAAGTAGAAAAAACTGCTGTACCTGTTAATAAAATAGTAGTATATTTTTGACGTTTATTCATAATAAACTCCTTTTTTAATTTATATTGAAATTATAACACCATCTAAAAAATTAAAAAATCGCATATTTATGAAACAAAAAGGGAATTTTTAAGTTTTTTTCGTCAAAATAAATTCTAATAATTTTTTAAAAGCAAAATAAAATTATTAAAAAATATGGACGAGCCATATTTTAATATCCACCTTTTGATTCAGTACCTTCAACTATTGAAACTGAACGACTTGTACCAAATCTTGTTGCACCTGCATTATACATTGCAATTAAATCATCCATATTAGAAATTCCGCCAGCTGCTTTAATTAATAATGAATCTCCGCAAACACTTTTCATAATTTCTATATCTTTTAAATTTGCACCTCTAAAACTAAACCCTGTTGAAGTTTTAATAAATTCAGCACCTGATTTCATAACTATTTCTGTTGCTTTTTTAATTTCTTCTTCACTTAAAAGAGCAGTTTCTATAATTACTTTTAAAACATGAGAACCACATGCCTCTTTAACTTTTTTAACATCATTTAAAACATATTCGTAATCACCTTGTTTAAAACGACCAATGTTAATAACCATATCGATTTCATTAGCACCATGATCAATTGCTAATTTTGCTTCTTGTGCTTTTGCTTGTGTTATCATTGATCCAAGCGGAAAACCTACAACACTTGTTATTTCAACATCGCTATTTTTAAGTTTTTCAGATACGTATTTTACTCATGAAGAGTTTACACAAACTGTTTTAAAACCATACTTAATTGCTTCAGAAATTAACTTATTAATATCTTTTTCTGTTGCCTCTGGTTTTAAATATGTATGATCTATCATTTTGTTGTAATTCATTTTTACCTCTTTTTTAATTATGATAATTTATCTAAAATAATTTTATTTTCTACTTTAAACGAATTAACTTTATAACCATTTTTTAATTCAATTAATAATTCATTATTAATTGGATTTGATGAAGAAAGTGTAAATAAAATATCACCTTTTTTAACAAATTCATTTGTTTTTTTGTTTAATGTAATACCTGCTTCGTTGTCAATAGAATCTTCTTTTGTTTGTCTTCCTGCTCCTAATTTCATAGAAACCAAACCAAATGTTAAACTATCAAAAATTTCTAAATAACCTTCAGTTTCTGATAAAACTTTAATTTGATATTTTGGATTTCAGAAATTATCTGCTTTTAATGCTTCAACATCACCATTTTGTAATTTAACAAATTCATAGAATTTTTCAAGCGCTTTACCATTTTTGATTACTTCTTGAATTTTTTCAATTCCTTCTTGATGAGTTTTTACAATTTTTGCTTGCTCTAAAATTGTTGCACATGAAGAATAAACAAGTTCATTAAAGTCTTCTGGTCCTTCACCTTGTAATGTTTTGATTGCTTCTAAAACTTCATTTTTATTACCAATTTCTCTACCAATTGGTCTGCTCATATTTGTAATTTCTGCTCTAACATCTACTTGTAATTCTTTTCCAATTGAAATCATTGTTTTTGCCAATTCTCGAGCAGATTCAAGATCTTTCATAAATGCACCATTTCCACATTTTACATCTAATAAAATTGCATTTGAACCTGTTGCTAATTTTTTAGACATAATTGATGATGCTATTAATGGTATTGAATCAACGGTTGCTGTAACATCGCGTAAAGCATAAAGCTTTTTATCTGCTGGAACTAGTTTTGAACTTTGACCAATAACAGCTATTCAATGTTCTTTAACTTGTTTGATAAAATCTTTTTCACTTAATTCAACAGTAAAACCAGGGATTGACTCAAGTTTATCAATTGTTCCACCTGTTTGTGCTAAACCACGGCCACTCATTTTTGCAACTGGTGCTCCACATGCTGCAACAATCGGTGCTACTGCTAAAGTTGTTTTATCACCAATTCCTCCTGTTGAGTGTTTATCTACTTTAATCCCTGGGATTTCAGAAAGATCAATAACATCACCAGAATACATCATATATTTAGTCATTGTAGCTATTTCTCTTGAATTCATTGAATTAAATAAAACAGTCATTAAAAATGCACTCATTTGATAATCTGGAACATTGCCTGATACATATGATGAAATTAAGAATTTTATTTCTTCATCACTTAATTCTTGTTTTCTTTTTTTCTTTTCAATAATATCTACTACACGCATATTATTTTGCTAATTTTAAAGCAATCTCCATCATTTTTGTAAATGCTGTTTGACGTTCATCCGCAGATGTTTCTTCATGAGTAATTAAATTATCACTAATTGTTAATAAACAAGCTGCACTTTTTCCTGTTGCTTCTGCATTTGTGAATAATGCGTAAGATTCCATTTCGACACAAAGAGATTCTGTTTCTTTAATTCTTTCTTCTAAAGAAACGGCTGAGTAAAATACATCAGATGAGTGAACTCTACCTACATTTAACTTAATTTTAAGATCTTCTGCTATTTTAATAATTTCTTCATTTAATTCACTTGAAGGTTTAGCTACTTTTTCTCCTGATCTTCCTAATGCTAATCTTCTAAAAGCATCCCCATCAGCATATGCTTCTGATGCTAAAACAACTTCATATAATCCAAGATCTTTTTGGTATGATCCTGCAGAACCAATTCTAACAATTCTGTCTACATCATAAAATTTAAATAATTCATATGAATAAATACCTATTGAAGGACAACCCATACCACTTCCCGCTATTGTAACTGGTTTACCTTTATATGTACCTGTAAACATAAACATATTTCTTACATCATTAACTTGTTTAAAACCAGGGTCTAAGAATTTTTCTGCTATAAATTTAGCTCTTAATGGGTCTCCTGGCATAATAACTGTTTTTGCTATATCTTCTTTTTTGGCACGTATATGTGGTGTCATTATAAATTTCTCCTTTTTTAACTTTTAATATATATTGCTTAAATAAAAAATAAAAAAGTTAAAATCTTTTTTATATTTTTACTAGTTTTTAATAAATCGTTTAAATTTTAGCACTTATTAAAAATAAAAATATTTTTATGTATAAAAAAATATGGAAATATGAAAAATTTTTCACATTTGTTTTTTTATACTGTTTTAATTTAAAATTAAAAAAGTGGTTTATTTTATCAAAAAAATAAAAAGTTATTAATAAAAAATAATAAAAATAATTTATAATTTATATGATATTTTTAACTATTAATTATAGGAGGTAAAATGTTTAAAAATTATGATCACAAAACTGTTGAAGAAGGAATAGAAAAAAAATGAAGAGATAAAAAATACTTCATGACACACCATGAAAAAAGTAAACCTTTTTCAATACTTTTACCACCTCCTAATGTTACTGGTAAATTACACTTAGGACATGCTCTTGATACATATATACCTGACACCATTATAAGATACAAAAAATTAAAGGGTTTTGATGTTTTATGGTTACCTGGTATGGATCATGCTGGTATAGCTACACAATCAAAAGTTGAGGATGTTTTATATAAAGAAACAGGTTTAACACGACATGATTTAGGTAGAGAAAAATTTATTGAAAAAATTTGAGAATGAAAAGAAAAACATGAATTAATTTTTAGAGAACAGTGGCAAAAAATCGGTTTAGCACTTGATTATGAAAACGAAAGATTTACACTTGATGCAAAAACAAATAAAGCTGTAGAAAAGGTTTTTATCGATCTTTATAAAAAAGGATTTATTTATAGAGGAATAAGAGCAGTTAATTGAGATATAAAACTTCAAACAGCTGTTTCAAATATCGAAGTAAATAATGAACCAACTGAACAAGAAATGTATTACATTAAATATAAAGTTTTTGAAACAGGTGAAGATTTAATAATCGCTACAGTAAGACCTGAAACACTTTTAAGTGATGTTGCTGTTATTTATAATCCTAATGATAAAAAATATAAAAAATATCAAGGAATGCATATTATTCATCCATTAACTAAAAAGAATTTACCTATTTTGGCTGATGAATATGTAGATATTAATTTTGGTACTGGTTTAATGAAATTATCAGCACATGCAGAAATTGATATTGAAATTATTCAAAAACTAAATTTAGAAATTATTGAAACGATTGATAAAAATGGTTTTATTAATGCACCAAATTCTATTTTTGATAAATTAGAAAGATTTCAAGCAAGAAAAGAAATTGCTAAATATTTAAAAGATAATAATTTAATATACAAATCTGAAAAAGTTATATCAAATGTTGGGATTTCAGACAGATCAAAAAGTGTTGTTGAAATTTTAGTATTACCACAATGATTTGTTAAAATGAAAGATTTTGCAAAATTAATTTTAAATAATTTAAAATCAAAAGAGTCTGTTAAATTTTTTCCAAAAAGATTTGCTAATAATTTAAAGATTTGAATGAAAAATATACATGATTGAAATATTTCAAGGCAATTATGATGAGGTCACAGAATCCCTGCTTGATATAAAGGAAATGAAATAAAAGTTCAAAGCACTTCACCAGGTGATGATTGAACACAAGATTCAGATGTTTTAGATACCTGATTTTCTTCAGGTTTAGCACCTTTTGTATTTATGGATTGACCTAATAATAATACAAAATTATTAAAGAGATATTATCCAACTTCTTTAATGGTAACCGGAAGTGATTTGATATTCTTTTGAATTGCAAGAATGTACTTTTTTGGACTTTATTTCACTGAAAAAGTTCCTTTTGAAAAAGTTTTAATACATGGTTTAATTAGAGATGCGAATGGTAATAAAATGTCAAAATCACTAAATAATGGTGTTGATCCAATGGAAATGGTTGAAAAATATGGTTCTGATGCACTTAGATGATTTTTGATAACTAATGCTTCTCCTGGTTTGGATATAAAATTTTCGGTTGAAAAAGTTGAAAGTGCTTGAAAAGTTAATAATAAGTTATGAAATATTGCAAAATATATTTATGAATTACCTAATATTAACAATTCATCAAAAATGTTTGATTCAGATAAATGGATTTTTAATAAACTTTATTTATTAAAGAAAAAAATTGATAAATTAATGAAAACTTATGAATTTTCAGTTATCGGAAATGAAATTTATAAATATATTTTTAACGATCTAAGTGGTTGATATGTAGAATTAATTAAATCAAATTCTAATAAAAAATTTGCATTAAAAATATTAGAAAAAACTTTAATTATTCTTCACCCATTCTTACCATTTATAACAGATAAAATTTATCAATCTACTTTTAATAAAGAAATTTTAGAACAAAAATGACCAAAATTAATGAATTATAAAGATATTAATTATATTGATGAAGTTATTTTAATAACAACTGAATTAAGAAAATTTAGAGATGAAAACAAAATTTCTTGAAAACAAAGTATTGGATATTTTTATCAAAACACATTAAGCGATGAAGCGTTTAAAATGATAAACAGAATGGCTAATGCAAATATTATTCAAAATAATGATTTACTAATTTCTATTAATGGTAACAACCTTTATATACAAATAGATGATGAATTAAAAGAAAAAAATAAAGAAGAATTAACTAAAAAGATTAAATTTGTTCAAAGCGAAATTGATCGTGCTAAGAAAATTTTAAGCAACGAAAGATTTGTTCAATCAGCACCTAAACATAAAATAGATGAAGAAAGAAAAAAACTTGAACAATATCAAAAAGATCTAGAAAAATATTTAAAGGAGTTTGAATGCAAATATTAGAAGGAAAGACACTAGCTAAAATAGAATTAGAAAAATTAAAAAAAGATTTAGAAGAACTTCAATTAATCAGAAAACCAATTCTTTCTATTATTCAAGTAGGAGACAATCCTGCTTCTAATAAATATATAAAAAATAAACTGAAAAAATGTGAAGAAGTAGGTATTGAAGGTCGTTTATACAAGTTTAAAGAATCTATAACTCAAAACAATTTATTAAAAAAGTTGGATCAAATAAATGAACAATCAGATGGTATCATTGTTCAATTACCATTACCAGAACATATTCCAGCAAAAGTTATACTTAACGCTGTTCCTTTTGAAAAAGATTTAGATGGTTTAACAGCAAGAAATGAATTTAAACTTTATAATGATAGTGAAGAAAAATATTTTGTTCCTGCAACAGCAAGAGCAGTTTTAGAATTAATGGATTATCATAATATAAATTATAAAGAGGGTGTTAAAGTTTGTGTAGTTGGAAGAAGTCATGTAGTTGGAAAACCTTTAGCACATATTATTAAAAAATTTGGTGTGGATGTTGCAACTTTTAATGAACGCACAGGACTAAAAGGTGTAGAAACAGGAGATGTTGTTATTGTTGCTATTGGTGCGAGAGAATTTGTAAAAGGTGAAAACCTAAAACAAGGTGCTGTTGTAATTGATGTTGGTACTAATCTTGATGATGATATTTCTGGTGATATAGCTGGTGATGTTGATTTTAATTCCGTAAAAGATAAAGTTTCAGCTATTACACCTGTTCCAGGTGGTGTTGGTCCTATGACTGTTGTATGTTTATTAAAAAATTTAGTAGATATATTTAGATAATAATTTAATATAATCAAGGAGAATTATGAAAAAAATCGCTATTTTAACTTCTGGTGGTGATGCACCAGGAATGAATAATGCTGTTAGAGCAATTGCAAAACAAGCAAAAGCCTCAGGTTTAGAAGCATATTTAGTTTATGAAGGTTACAAAGGTTTATATAATGATCAAATTGTTTCATGTGATTCATTAGATCTTGACTCATACATTAATCAAGGTGGAACATTTATTTATTCTGCAAGATTTCCAGAATTTAAACAAAAAGAAGTTAGGGACGTTGCTATAAACAATTTAAAAAACAGAGGTATTGAAGCTCTTGTTGTTATTGGTGGAGATGGAAGTTATCAAGGTGCACAATTATTACATGAAGCAGGTGTAAAAACTATTGGATTACCAGGAACAATTGATAACGATATAGCTTCAAGTGATTTTACAATTGGTTATGATACAGCATTAAACACTATTGTTAAAGCAATAGACCAAATTAGAGACACTGCTAAAAGTCATAAAAGAATTATGATTGTGGAAGTAATGGGTAACGGTTGTGGTGATTTAGCACTTTATTCAGGGATTGCTACGGGTGCTGAAATTATTGCTACCGCACAATATCAGCCTTCATATGAAGAAATTGCACAAAAAGCAAAAGAATTAACACAACAAAAAAATAGACGTTCTATCATTATAGTTGTTTCAGAAAAATGCTACGACATTAAACAATTAGAAAAAAATGTACAAGAAACTACAAAATGAGATACACGTGTAAATCCATTAAATCACATACAACGTGGTGGTACCCCTTCTGCGCAAGAAAGAATATTAGCTACTCTTTTAGGTCAAAAAGCTGTTGAATTTTTATTACAAGGAAAATCAGGTTTATCAATTGGTATTTTAAACAACGATATAGTTGGTGTTCCTATTTTAGAAGCTCTTTCTATGAAAAATAAATCAAAAGATAAAATTGTAGATAAACTTATTAAATTTAATAAGTTAAATCAGGTAAATTAATATTTTTAAGGTAAATATGAATTTATTTAAAAAAATCTTTAAAAATAAGATAAAAGATAATAAGATTTTCTCTATTTGTAAAGGTACATATAAATCATTAAATTTAGTAAAAGATTTTTATGATAAAGATATGGGTGTTGGTTATGCAATTGAAATTGACAAAAATCAAAATATAATTGATGTACTTGCCCCTTTTGATTCTAAAATTGAAACAATTTTCCCAAGTAAACACGCATTAACCTTAACTTCTGAAAATGGTTTAAAAACACTTATCCATATCGGTGTAGAAACTGTTAAACTTAACGGAGAAGGTTTTAAACAATTAGTACAAAAAGGTGAAAATGTTAAAAGAGGTCAAAAATTAATTTCGGTTGATTTAAAGGTATTAACAGATTCAGATTTAAACACTGATATAATGTTTGTTGTTTTAAACGAAAATTGACCAACACCTACTTCAACTAAAAAAATAAATTGAAATCCTGATATAAAAGATGGAATTCAAGTTAATTCAGATACAGAAATATTATCTGTAGAAATATAAAAATTTCCATTACTTATGTAATGGTTTTTATAATTTATAAAAATTTATATTAGGTAGATAAAATGAATAAAAACAAAATTAAAAATTTTTCAATTATTGCTCATATAGATCATGGTAAAAGCACCTTGGCAGACAGGATTTTAGAAATTACTAATACAGTTGCTTCAAGAGATTTAAAAGAACAATTTCTTGACTCGATGGACTTAGAAAAAGAACGGGGAATTACAATTAAATTAAATGCTGTTCAAATCAAATATAAGGATTATGTATTTCATTTAATTGATACACCAGGTCATGTGGACTTTACTTATGAAGTTTCTCGCTCATTAGCTGCTTCAGAAGGGGCGTTATTACTTGTAGATGCAACACAAGGAATAGAAGCTCAAACTCTTGCTAATGTTTATTTAGCTCTAGAAAATAATTTAGAAATAATACCAGTAATAAATAAAATAGACTTACCTTCAGCTGATGTTGAAGGTGTAAAAAAAGAAATTGAAGATGTTATAGGTATTTCAACTGAAAATGCAGTTTTAGTTTCTGCAAAAACTGGTTTAGGCGTTGATAATCTTTTAGAATCTATTGTAAACTTTATTCCGAGTCCAAAAAATGCTGATTATCAAAAACCATTAAAAGCATTAATTTTTGATAGTTATTTTGATCCATATCGTGGTGTTGTTATGCTTGTTCGGATTTTTGAAGGAAAACTTAAAACTGGTGATAAATTTAAATTTATGTCTAGAAACGATGAGCAAAATAACTATCACGTTATAGAATTAGGGGTGAGAAATCCAAATGAAACTAAAAAAGATTTTTTAGAAGCGGGTGAAGTTGGTTGGGTTTCAGCAGCTATAAGAGATGCAAAAGAAGTTAATGTTGGTGATACTATTACCTTACAAGAAAACCCTACAAATGAAGCGCTACCTGGTTATAAAAAAATGAAACCTGTTGTTTTTACCGGATTTTATCCTGTTGATACAAGAGATTATTCTTTATTAAAAGAAAGTTTGGAAAAAATTTCTTTAAGCGATTCCTCTATAACATGAGAACAAGAAACTTCAAAAGCACTTGGTTTTGGATTTAGAGTTGGTTTTTTAGGTTTGCTTCATATGGAAATTTTACAAGAAAGACTTGATAGAGAATATAAAGTAGGTATAATTGCTACTTCGCCTTCTGTTGAGTATCGTGTAACAACCACAAAAGGTGAAGTAGAATTAATAGCAAATCCTACTTTATTACCTGATAGAACATTTATTGAAAAAATTGAAGAACCATATGTTGAAGCTAAGATTTTTATACCTAATGAATATATAGGTAATGTTATGGAATTATGTCAATCAAAAAGAGGGATTTATAAAAATCTTGATATGATTGATAATAAACGTTCATTGGTTGTTTATGAATTACCATTAGCAGAAACAATTTTAGACTTTTTTGATAGATTAAAATCAAGCACAAAAGGGTATGCTTCATTCGAATATGAATGAATAGGATATCGTGAAAGTGACTTAGTAAAAGTAGATATTTTATTAAATGGTGATAAAGTCGATGCTTTTTCTATCATTTCTCATAGAGATAGAGCATATGAATCAGCAAGAGAATTATGCGAAAAATTAAAAGAAGCAATACCAAGACAAAACTTTGAAGTACCAGTTCAAGCAACAATTGGTGGTAAAATAATAGCTCGTGAAACAATCAAAGCATACCGTAAAGATGTTACTGCTAAATTATATGGTGGTGATGTTACAAGGCGTCAAAAATTACTCAAAAAACAAAAAGAGGGTAAAAAAAGAATGAAAAAATTAGGAAGCATTGAAGTTCCTCAAGAAGCATTTTTATCAATATTAAAAACAAATATTGACCCAAAAACAAAATAGGAGAATTATGGATAAAAATTTATTAAAACAAGACTTTTTTGCAGAAGTTAATAAAAAATGATTAAGTGAGGCAAAAATCCCTGATGATAGATCATCAATTGGTTCTTTTGTAGAACTTGATTTAGCGCTTGAAAAATTATTAAAACAAACATTAAATGATTGAAGTAAAGATTTTTCAAAAATCCCTAATAACAATCAATTAAAAAATATGGTCAAATTTTATCAAATGGTTTTAGATAATTCAAAACGTAAAGAATTAGGTTGAACACCAGTAAAAGAACATTTACAAAAAATAGAATCTTTTAAATCCTTTTCAGATATTGCTAAACTATCAAGAGATGAATTTTTAGAATATTCATATTTACCACTTGATTTTTCTGTTTATGAAGACTTCATAGATAATACAAAAAGAATTGTATGATTAGGCGAATTGTCTACAATATTACCTTCAAAAGAAACATATACACAAGAAAAAGAAAAAAATAAATTATTAAAGGTTTGATCTGAAATGGTTTTTGATTTACTTATTGACTATGGTAAAAACGAAAAAGAGACACAAGAACTTATAACAAGCGCTATTAAATTCGATGACTTTTATAAGGATTTTGTTAAATCATCAGTCGAAAATGCTGATTATGTTGCCCAATATAATTTAAAAGAAAGAGATGAGTTAAATTATTCTAAATGACTTAAAATACCAGAAATACTTGATAACATAATTAAACAAAAAGTTACAGAAGCCTCTGTTCAAAATTTAAAAGCATATGAAAAATTTGATGAAATTTTTTGTGAAGCTAATTTTAATAATTATAAAGCAATGTTGTTTATCAAAAACTTACTTGATGTCACACCATATTTAAGTGAAGAAATTAGACAAAAAGCAGCTAAATTCAGAAACGCTGTTTATTCAATACAAAAAACTAGAGATCTCGATAACTATGCATACGATTTAACTAATAAATTCTTTAATATGCCATTAGGAATGTATTATGCAAATACATTTTTTGGAGAAAAAGCTAAAAAAGATGTTGAAGATATGGTTCAAAGTATGATTAATGTATATAAAGCAAGACTTCAAGAAAATACTTGATTATCAAAACAAACCATTGAAAAAGCACTTTTAAAACTTTCTACTTTTGATGTTATGGTAGGTTATCCTGAAATTATAAGACCATACTATGATAATTTTATTGTAAAAGATTATAAAGAAGGTGGTACTTTATTTACAAATGTGAAGTTATTCCAAAAAGAAATAACTGAATATATATTAAGTCTTTATCATAAATCAGAAGATAAAAGATATTGAAGTATGTCTCCTGCTGTGATTAATGCTTATTATAATCCAATTAAGAACCATATTGTTTTTCCTGCAGCAATTTTAGCATATCCATTTTATGATATAAAACAATCAAGAGCGGCAAATTATGGTGGAATAGGTGCTGTTATAGCGCATGAAATTTCACACGGTTTTGATAACAATGGAGCACAATTTGATGAAAAAGGTCAATTAAATAATTGATGAACAGATTCAGATAGACAAGAATTTCAAAAAAGAACACAAGGTGTTATTGATTTATTTGATGGTCAAGAAACAGAATTTGGAAAAGTTAATGGAAAATTAACAGTTTCTGAAAATATAGCTGATTTAGGTGGTTTTGAATGTGCTCTAGAAGCTGCACAAAAAGAAAAAGATTTTGATGCAAAAGAATTCTTTATTAATTGAGCAACTATTTGACGTTCAATTTATAAAGAAGGTGCAGCAAAAAGACAATTAGATTCTGATGTTCACTCACCAGCTAAAATAAGAGCTAATGTAATTTTATCAAACAATAATTTATTTAATGAAACATTTGAAATCACAGAAAATGATAAAATGTTTGTGCAGCCATCAAAACGTGTAAAAATATGATAATTATTTAAAGAAAAAATCTATGTTTTATAAAGGTGGACAAAAAAGTTAACATGATAATGTTAGCTTTTTTAACACCTTTGAGGGGGTATACCCCCTCAAAAAAATCAAAAAAAGGAGAAATATGTCAAAACATTTAAAAGCAGAAGAATTTTACAAAATATATGAAGAATATAAGAGTACAGGAATACAAGGTGCTTTAAA
>NZ_KK211410.1:23126-25101 GCF_000622205.1 Mycoplasma leonicaptivi ATCC 49890 | reverse complement strand
TGTTTTACATCATTAACATTATTAAAATTATTTACCCACAAAATAAATAGTTTTTATGAAAAATATGGTGTTATTGAAAAAGTAACAGAAACGAACTTTATTAATACTATTAAAAAAGTAAGGCATAGAGTTGAAATAAATAAATCTACAAATAAAATTATTAATTATGAACGTGAAGACGTTATTAATGAACCATTAATTTGAAATAAATTTGATGAATACCAAAAAATAATAATTAAAAATTATCAATAAAAATACGTTTAGGCCTATATACAAGGTCTAAACGTATTTTTACGAAATAAAAGTGAGAAACTCGGGTAAAAATAAAGTAAGATATTATAAAAATATGATAGAATAATAAAGCAATATTATTTAATTGCAGAAAGTAGAATCACTTCTCACCTGATAGATATATGTCTTTGGGTATAGCTACAATTAAATGTACTTAATTCAGGTACTTTTTTAGTAGATGAAGCGTTTAACTTTAAATATTTACAAGGAGAGTATTATTATTCAACAAGAAAAAAGAAAAAAACCTACTCAGGAACATTATGTTAATAGTGACATTCCATATCCAAAAGTTTTTGTAATAAATTCTAATGGAGATAAAGTAGGTGTTTTACCTAAATCTGAAGCTATTGAATTAGCAAAACAACAAAAAATGGATTTGGTTTTAATTAGCGTTGATCCAAAACCAATTTGCAGAATTTTAGATTATGGTAAATTTAAGTACGACCGTAAAAAGAAACAAAAAGAAATCAAAGAAAAACAAACAAATGTTCAAAATCGTGAAATACGTTTAACACCAATGATTGGTGATAATGATTTACTTACAAAAAGTAAAAAAGCACGTGAGTTTCTTTTAAAAGGATACCGTATTAAGGTTTCTGTTAAATTAAGAGGTCGTGAAATTGGTAGAAAAGACTTAGGGATTAGTGTTTTAGATAAATTTTATGCTTCAATTGAAGATATATCTGAAAAAACAACTGAACCTAAATTAGTCAATGAACGTTTTTTAGATATGAATCTCCAACCAAATAAAATAAAAATCGCTAAATACTTAAAAAATAAGGATCAAGAAAATGATTCAAAAGAAGGAGAAATAAATGCCAAAAATGAAAACTAAAAGCGCTCTTAAAAAGCGTATTAAAGTTACAGGTACCGGTAAAATATTAAGAGAACAAGCTGGTCGTTCACACTTAGCACAAAACAAATCAACAAAAAGAAAACGTCATGCAAGAAAAGCTGCCTTAATGTCAAGAAGTGATTTCAAGAGATTAAAAGGTTTAATTTAATTTTGTTTTTATACTTTATAAATTCAAAATTAAGTACTACAATTTAAGAAAGGGAAATAATTATGGCAAGAGTTAAAGGTGGAACAGTTACAAGAGCAAGACGTAAAAAATGATTAAAATTAGCTAAGGGATATTTTGGTCACAAATCAATCGGTTATAAAGTTGCAAAACAAGCAGTTGTTAAATCATGAACATATGCATTTAGAGATCGTAAACAAGTTAAAAGAAACTTCCGTAAATTATGAATAGCACGTATTAATGCTTCAACAAGAGAACATGGTCTTAGTTATTCAAAATTTATTAATGGTCTTAAAAAAGCAAACATTACAATTAACCGTAAAATGTTATCTGAATTAGCAATCCACGAACCTAAAACATTTTTATCATTAGTTACAGTTGCTAAAAATGCTAAATAATACATCTTTAAAGATAAAGGTGGACAAAAAAGTTAACATGATAATGTTAGCTTTTTTAACACCTTTGAGGGGGTATACCCCCTCAAAAAAATCAAAAAAAAGGAGAAATATGTCAAAACATTTAAAAGCAGAAGAATTTTACAAAATATATGAAGAATATAAGAGTACAGGAATACAAGGTGCTTTAAAAATATTATTTAAAATTTCACCAAAAGTAAAAAATAATATTAATAAGAATAATGTTTTAAGAATTAAAAAAATTAT
>NZ_KK211410.1:17514-21711 GCF_000622205.1 Mycoplasma leonicaptivi ATCC 49890 | reverse complement strand
TCTCCTAATATAAATATTTTAAATTAAATATTTGCTATTAAGAGAATTTACACAAAATAATCTACGCTTCCGAATATTTTGATTCGGTATAATAAAAACTGAATTATTAAACGATTTAGATTATTCAGAAATTACTTTTGAAGAATTAAATATTAAAATAAAAGAATATGTTGATTGATATAATGAAGAGAGAATTCAATCAAATTTAGAATGAAAAACACCACAGCAAACTGCTATGATGTTATAATTTATAAAAATGTTAATTTTTTGTGTCCATGTTTAAGATGTATTTTTTATTTATTAGTTTTAAATGAAATAGAAAGTGAGAAATTATGAGTTCATATCAAAAAATTAAAGATTTATGTGAGCAAAATAATTGAGAATTATCTTTATTTGAAAGATATTTCAAATTAATAGAGCATTATAATAGTTTTATGAATTTAACAGGTTTTAAAGGTGAAAGACTTTGAGAAGAAGGTATTTTAGAGTCATTAATGTTTATGTTAGAAATAACAAAAAATAAAGAAAATATTAGTATTTTAGATATAGGAGCAGGTGCAGGTTTTCCATCGATTCCTTATATTTTAACAAAACCAACAAACAAAATAACTATATATGAACCGATTCAAAAAAGAGTTGATTTTTTGAATATAGTTATAGAACAACTTGACTTAAGTGACTATGTTTCTGTGTTTAGAACAAGGTCAGAAGAAGTAAAAGAAAAAAATCTATTTGATATTGTTACAGCAAGAGCAGTTGCTGATGTAAGAAGTCTTTTAATGTCAAGTTTTCATTTAGTAAAAGTTAAAGGATCAATGATTTTATTAAAAAGCAATCAACTAAAAAGTGAATTAACACAAGCGCAAGATGTATTAGCAAAATTAGATTATAATTTAAAAATACAAGAATTATCACAAACTTCTTCTACAAGAAATAATTTTATTTTATATATTGAAAAACAAAGAAGTACGAATTCGGAGTTTCCATTTGCATGAAAAAATATTAAATCTAAAAAGTAAGTTATGGTATAATATACCATATTGCCCGAGTGGTGAAATTGGCAGACACGCTAGACTAAGGATCTAGTGGAGCAATCCGTGCAGGTTCAAGTCCTGTCTTGGGCACCATTAATATTTTGTAATTGGAACAGTACTCAAGAGGCTGAAGAGGCGGTCCTGCTAAGACTGTAGGGGAGGCAACTCCCGCGGAGGTTCAAATCCTCTCTGTTCCGCCATTTATATATAAGTCTAAAAACAGTTTGAAAACTGTTTTTTATTTATTTTTTATAAAACAAAGTGAATATAAAGCATACATAAGCAAAATATGATAAAATTAAAACACTATGGAAAACACAATGTATAATTCATTACTTCAAATAAAAAAGAAATATGAAGAATTAGAACAATCACTTAATACACAAGAAATTATTTCAGATATTCAAAAATATAACAAAATTAACAAGGAACTTAATTCGATTAGTGAAATAGTTGAAACATTTAATAAATATTTATCAGCAGAGAGTAATTTCAAATCAGCCAAGGAATTGCTTAGTATTGAAAAAGATGAAGAACTTTTAAGTTTAGCAAAACAAGAAATTGCAGATTCTCAAAATTTAATGGAAAAACTTACATCAGAATTAAAGATTTTAATTCTACCAAAAGATGAAAATGATGATAAAGATGTTATTGTTGAAATAAGGGGAGCAGCTGGTGGTGATGAGGCCAATATTTTTGCAGGTGATTTATATAGAATGTACTCAAAATGATGTTCTCAAAACAGCATGCAAACAACATTATTAAATGCAACACCAGCCGAAGCAGGTGGTTTTACTTTAATCACATTTTCAGTAAAAGGTGACAAACCTTATTCTAAGTTAAAATTTGAATCTGGGGTTCATAGGGTACAAAGAATACCAGTTACCGAAACAAAAGGTCGTGTTCACACTTCAACATCAACAGTTACAGTGATGCCTGAAATTGATGATGATATAGAAATAGAAGTAAAACAAGAAGATATTAGAATAGATGTTTTTAGATCAAGTGGTAATGGTGGTCAATCTGTTAATACAACAGATTCAGCAGTTAGAATTACTCATTTTCCAACTGGAATAGTTGTTTCTTGTCAAGAAGGAAAAAGTCAAATACAAAATAAAGAAATAGCAATGCGTATTTTAAAATCAAAATTATATGATATTGAATTACAAAAAAAACAACAAGAAGAATCAGGTTATAGAAAATTAGCTGGTTCTGGTGCAAGAGCAGAAAAAATCAGAACATATAACTATCCACAAGATCGTGTTACTGATCACAGAATATCACATTCAACTTCATTATCACCAGTTATGGAAGGAAAATTAAATTCTATAATTGATGCATTATTAACAGAAGAACAAAATGAAAAAATTAAAGAAGCAGGAATTTAGTGCCGACAAAAGAAGATTTAATTCTTGAAAAAAGAAGATATGGTCTAGTACAAGAAGTTACAAATAATGAACTAAAACTTTTAGAAAAAGGTATGCCAGTTCAAAAAATTATTGGCTATGTTGATTTGGCTAATGTTAGTATAGATGTATCGAAAAATGTTCTTATACCAAGATATGAAACTGAAGAATTAATTTTGTTAGTTTTACAAGAAAACAAAGATGAAAATCTCAAAATATTAGATTTATGTTGTGGTTCTGGTTTTATAGGCATTGCTTTAAAAAAACATAAACAAAATTGAAATGTTACTATGAGCGATATTTCATTAGATGCAATTGAACAATCAAAAATAAATATATTTAAAAACAATGTTAATATTAATATTATACAAAGTGATTTATTTAAAAATATCAAAGATAAATTTGATATTATAGTGTGCAATCCTCCTTATATTTCACATAATGAAGAATTAAGTAGTTCTGTTTTAAATTATGAACCACATACCGCTCTTTTTGCTAACGATAATGGTTTATGGTTTTACAAAGAAATAATAAAAAACGCAAGAAATTTTTTGAATGATCGTGGAAAAATTTATTTTGAAATAAATCCATTGCATATGGAATGATGAAAAGAGATGCAAAAAGAATATAATATTGTTATTCATAAGGATATTTCTCAAAAAAATCGAATGGTAGTTTTTAGATATGAATAAAAATGATAAACAAAATTTTCATAAACTATCAACAATACAAAAATATCTTAACGCAACAATAAATATAGGTTTATGAAAATCTGAAAGTTATATTATTAAAAGTATTTTACCGAATAAAAATTCTAAAATTTTGGATTTAGGTTGCGGAACCGGAAGAACTTCATTTGGTCTTTATAATTTAGGTTATCAAAACATCACTGCTATTGATATATCTTCAACAATGATTGAAACAGCTAAAAAAATAAATTCAACTATTTTTAAAACTAATATAGATTTTAAGAGATGTGATGCTTCTTGTTTACCTTATAATGATTTGTCTTTTGATTTTGCTTTCTTTTCATTTAATGGTTTTCCCGGGATTCCTTCCCATAAATCTAGAATAAAGGTTTTACAAGAAATTTATAGAGTTTTAAAGAAGAATTCTTATTTTATTTTTACAGCACACAAAAGAGATGAAGTTCAATACCAAAGAAGAAAATTTTTAAATCTAAAAAATTGTGAAAAAGAATTTAAGTTGGAACAAAACGGTGATTATATTTATATTAACAGTGAAGGTAATTGCGACTTTATGCATTTATTTTCAGAAACAGAATTAAAAACATTTATAACAAAATATTCTAAATTTAAAGTTATCAAAATAGTAGATAGAGATCAGAATTTTTTAGAAAGCAAAGATGTTTTAGAGTTTTCAGATAATACTTTCTTTTTAATTTTAAAAAAATAAAACCAATTTATAAAATTTGGTTTTTTAATTATTTTTTTACTAAAAGTTATAATTTTGAGACTTCAATAATAGTCTTTTTGTCGTTGTTTTTATGTTTTTCGATTACTTTAAATGCAAATTTTTCACCTGAGTTTCCCAGTTGTAAATAAATAAAAATGTTTAGACCTACTGTGTAGGCCTAAACATTTTTTTAATTAAAATTTGCTATATATTTTTAATAAATGCTTGTATATTACTATATAAATCTCATGATTCATAAAATGAATTATTATCAATTTTTTCTTTTTTAATTATTTTATTTGTAGTTAAATCTGTTGTTGCAATAAAGTTTAAATCTTTAA
>NZ_KK211410.1:0-17504 GCF_000622205.1 Mycoplasma leonicaptivi ATCC 49890 | reverse complement strand
AGAGAATTCAATCAAATTTAGAATGAAAAACACCACAGCAAACTGCTATGATGTTATAATTTATAAAAATGTTAATTTTTTGTGTCCATGTTTAATTTTTAAAACAAAATTAAAATTTATAATTTTTATATAATATAATTAATTAATATGAAAAATGTAGAAGAAATTGCTGTTGGTAAAATCATTAGTGTTGGTTATAAATTTATAATGCTTGATTCTAATGGTTTTATTTATACGATTTACAAAAACGAAATAACAGATTATAAAAAAGTAAGTGTCTTTGATATGTTTAAAATTGGAGAAGTTATTAATTTTGTTATTCTTAAAAAAAATGTTGAAAAAAATTCTGGTATTGGAAGTTTTAAACAAAACCATCTCAATCACAGCTCTGAAATAATAAAAGCGAAATTAAAAGAAACTACAAATGGATTTAAAAATCTTTATAATTACTCACAAAACATATTTGAAAAAGAGGAAATAAATTATCACAAATGTCAAAAATAAAAATTATTGATTATAAATTTGAAAATTTTCAAAATAGAATAACTAATAAAGAAATTATTGAAAAATTAAAATCTTTAAATTTTAAGGGATCTGAGAATTTGATTTTTGATGATGTTGCTATTAACTTTTCAATAAATGGTTTTAAATACATTATTGAATATTGCGATATGCTTTATGAAAAAAATATAGATTATCTTATTATTTGATGTTCAAAAGAAACTCAATTAGCTATTGAATCATGTTTAAATTTTATCTTTGGAAAATTTGATTTTCATAAGCAAGAAAAAATTAAATTATTTTTTATAAATACCGAAAAAGATTTAGTTTTATTTAAAAATAAATTAAATTATTTTTTTCAAAATAGCACTAAAAATAATTTGGCAATAATGTTTTGTGATGGTTTTTCTGATTGTAAAAATAGAGAACCAGAAGTTTATGTAGATATTTTGTATTCAAAATTTACTGAGCTTGCTTCAGATTTTTTAATCAAAAAACTGATTTATTTTGTTGGTAAAAGTGAATGATTAAAATTTATTGATAAAATTGGTATTCCACCCAAAAATATTCTTATTACAAACTCAAATATAAATAAACACTTTTGTTTTTTTAGTGAAACTGTTTTAATTATACTTGCTACACAAGGTGTAGAGTTAAAAAAATTAATAAATGGTTATAAAGCCAATGCTGTATTTTTAGAAAATAGTGATGATTTTTTTAACAAATCATTAGCACTTGCTAAGTTTGTATCTCAAAACTTAAATAGTGATTATAATATAAAAAATACTCAATTAAATCTTTTTATAAGTTATGATTCTTTTCTAGATTTTACTATCAAAAACACTTCCTTTAATTTTGCTAATTTATTTATTAAAAAAAATATATTTTCTGATTATTTATTTTTTCCAGAAAATGTATCACAAATGACACAAATTATTTTATCTGAAAGTCTAAAAAAATTAATCATTTATTTTCAGGTTAAACAAAAATTTTTTGATTTTGAACCTTCACCAATTGTTAACGATGATGATTTATTAACTAAATTAAATCATTTTTCGCTTAATAAAATTCTTTATACTTCACAAGAAACATTTAACAATTATTTATTATCATTTAATAGTTTTGTAAAAACAATAAAAATTGAAATCGATGATAATTCAGAAGAAGCTTATGGTGAATTAATATCACTCATATATTGAGCAAAAATATTTTATGGAATCATACATAATTTAGATCCTTTTGAATAATAAAAAATCACTATTTAAGCAATAATAGTGATTTTTTTACTTAATAATAAGTGAATCTTGATCCATTTCAGTTGGTTTTTGTAAACCAATATAATCCAAAACAGTTGGCGCAACATTTGCTAAAATACCATCTTTTAATTTTAATGATTTATCAGTTGTAATTAACATAACTGGACTATTTGTGTGTTTTGTTGCAGGTTTTCCAGAAGCATCTTCTGTAATTTCTGCATTACCGTGATCAGCTGTTATAAAAACAGTAACATTATTTTCTTCTGCTCAATCAACAATTCTTTTAATTTGTGAGTCAAGAATTTCAACTGCCTTTATAGTTGATTTTAAGTTACCTGTGTGCCCAACCATATCTGGATTTGCAAAATTCATAATAGTTACATCATAATTTAAAGCATTAGTTAATAATTCATCAGTAATTTCTTTCGCTGACATTTGTGGTGCATCAGCATATGATTCAACTTTTAATGAATCAACCATAATACGATGTGAATTCTTAAACTCAATATCCTTACCACCATCCATAAAGAATGTTACATGGGCATATTTTTGTGTTTCTGCTAATCTTAATTGTGTCTTATTAGCCAATTCTAAAACCTTTCCAATTGGCATTGAAACTTCCATTTCATCAAAAGCAATAATTGTATCAAGTCCTTCATATTTCATCATTGAAACAAATTTATTGATTGTTACCGGATTTTGTGTTTTGTATTCATAAATAGATGAATTTATAAATAAATGTGTTAACTGTCTTGCTCTATCTGGTCTAAAGTTAAAGAAAATAATTGAATCACCATCTTTAGCAAAATACTCTTTTGAAATATTACCGTTTGCAGCAGGAGCAAAGAATTCATCAGTTATACCTTGTGCATACTGAGTATCTACATATTCTACTGGATCGTTAAATAAAATTTTTGGATTACCGATAATTGTTTGATATGCTTTTTCTACTCTATCAAACATTTTATCACGATCCATTGCATAAAATCTTCCAGAAACTGAAACAATGTAATATCCATACTTATCACATATCTCTTTTAGTTTAATCATTGAGTTTTTAATTGATTGTGGTGCAACATCTCTACCGTCACCAAAAACATGAACTGCAACTTTTTTTAGACCATATTCATTTGCGGCATGTAATAATTCAAATAAGTGATCTTCTAATGAATGAACACCTCCACCTGATAAAAGACCCATAATATGTAATGTAGAATTATTTTGTTTAACATCTTTAAATGTTTCAATAAACGCTTTTGTTTTTCCGTATGTTCCATCAACTAATGCTTTTTTAATTAGTGATAAACCAGTATAAACAATTGTTCCTGCTCCAATATTTAAATGACCAACTTCTGAGTTTCCCATTTGCCCTTCAGGTAGACCAACATGTTCAGCAGAAGCTTGAATAACTGAATTAGGATATTCAGCAAATAATTTATCAAAAGTTGGAGTGTTTGCTAATGCGAAACCATTACCTTGTTTTTCTTCACGCAAACCAAGTCCATCAATTACTATTAAAACTACTTTTTTCATATTCTCCTTTAAAATAAAATTTATAATTTAAATTATATATAAAATAATACTTTTAATAAAAAAATAGTAACTCATAAAATAATGATTGATTATATATGAAAAAACCTTTAAAAATTTATTAAATAATTTTTTAACAAAAATACCTGTTGTTTAGCAAAATAAAGAGTTAAATTAAAATAAAATGTTATAATAAAAAAATTAAAAAAGAATTTACTTTTAAGAATAAATAAAAGATATAGTTTTTTGTTTTATCAAAATATTTATATGCTTTTATTGTCTATAAAATTTTATATAAAAGAGGTTAAATATGATAAATGTAAACGAATTTAAACCAGGAATTACATTCCAAGACGAAAATGAAATTTATGTAGTTTTAGAAGCTCAACATTCTAAACAAGGACGTGGTCAAGCTAATGTAAAAGTTAAGGTTAAGAACTTAAGAACTGGTTCTACAACAATTAAATCTTATACAGGTGGTGATAAGGTAAAGCCTGCACATATCGATAAAAGAAAAATGGATTACTTATACAATGATGGTGAAAATATTATTTTAATGGATAGAGAAACATATGAACAAATAGAAATTTCAAATAAATTAGTTGAATGAGAGTTAAACTTTTTAAAAGAAGGTAGCGAAGTTCAAATTAGAAAATTTGAAAATGAAGTTTTAGATATTGAATTAAATACAAATATATCATTAAAAGTTGAATATGCACCTGATGCTGTTAAAGGTAATACAACAACAAATCCACAAAAAAAAGTTAAATTAGAAACTGGTTTTGAACTTGAAACACCTATGTTTATTAAAGAAGGTGATGTTATTATTGTTTCAACTGAAACTGGAAAGTATGTTGGAAAAGATAATAAATAATGAAAAATTGAATTAATGTTCCATATCATTCAAATCAGGTTTATGTTATTCAAGAAAATGTTATTGAAGAAGTTGTTTTAAATTCTTTAAAAGGAATCAAAAAAGTTAAATTGATAAATAATGTTGATATTAATATAAACAATAATCATACAGACTTGTGTTTAAAATTAAATATTAAAATTAAAAATAGTGATAAAAATGTTGATGTATATAATACTATTAAGACTTTAACAAATACTGTTGAAGAAAATATTAAACAACTAATCGATAAAAAACCAAAAAATATCCAAATTATTTGACAAGGTTTTTATTAAAAATGTATGAGAAAAAGTAATGGTGATCTAAATATTGATTTTTCAATTTTTAGATCTGTTTTTATAAAAGAAGTTATAAATGAAAATAATAAAATAATTAAAAAAAGATTAAAAACAAAAAAAGAATTAGAATATATTAGTATATTAAATAAATTAATTAACGATCTAAAAAGTTTTAACATTACAAATAAAGATTTAGAAATTAATTATTACGCTTTTAAAAAAATTAAAAGAGATAAAATAATTAAAAAAATATCGATTTATTCGCTTTTTATTTTTGTAATACTAATTATTATTTTCTTGATATTAATTCTTGTAGGAGTTTTGGGGTAAATGAAAAAAATTAAAAAATATTTTGAAGATTTTAAATGAAATAACTGAACAACATTATCAATTGGTGTTGTAATAATTTCTCTTTTTATAACAACTATTTTGTGAGAATGATATGATAAAAGTGTTTTAGTTAAACAAATTTATTCAGACCAAAGTCTTTTAGATAAGATTAATGAAATAGCGCAAACAAAACAATCTGATAAAGAAAAATTACAAATTTATGATGCATTGTTACCAAATGCGACAAGAATTTTTTGAGGTGGTTCAACATATTGATTTACTTTTATAAGTAATAATATTATGGGTTTTTCAATTTTATTTTTACCATTTTTTAAAAAACATAAGCTTGCTCAAAAAATGTATCTTTCAGGTATAGTTTTTATAATTCTTGTATTAACTGGTTTTTGAGGTGGTGTTTGACTTGATAAAAATGTAACTGAAAATATGTCAAATAATGATTTTCATAGGACACTTATTTGGCATGGTTATGCACCTTTTCTTGGTATTTGTACAATTTTTTACGAAAGAAAAAATATTAAAGTTAGCACATCCGCGATCTGATGTTTTTGTATTTTTCCTGTTTTGTATATGTTTTTTATGTTTGCTATATATGCTAATGGTTATAAATTTATGCATCTACAAAAAGAAAATATATCACAATTAAATTGAAGAGAAATCTATAAAGACAATCCTATTCCGAATGAGTTTAATACTGAACTAAGTCGAGGAATTGTTATATATTCAATGGTTTCGATAGCACATCCTTTTGGTTATCAAGGTGATTCAACATTTGTTAGAATATTTTTAAATTGTTGTTTAGTTTTAATGATGATTTTTAGTGCTCCTGTTGTTGGATTTATCTTACGTAAAATTTTAAGGATACAACATAAAGAGGATATTAAAATACCTAAACTTATTTTAATTGCAAACGATTCACCATTTAAAAGGTATAAAAATAAAAATAAATATTATCCGGAACATTTCTTTAATAATAAGGAGCAATAAGATGATTGAACAAGAAAAATATATCGCTAGTTATTTTCATAAAACTAAGACAATTCTTGAAAATGAAAAGCCTCAAAATGTTATTACCTTACAATTTTTTCAAAGAAAAAATAACTCAATTTTAGCTGGAATTTCTGAAGTTTTAAAGTTTCTTGAAAAAGTAAGTGATACTTCAAAATATAAAATAAGATATTTAAAAGATGGTACTTTAATTAATAATTTAGACATAGTTTTAGAACTTGAAGGACATTATCAAGACTTTGGGATTTGAGAAGGTGTTATAGATGGAATTTTAGCCAGAAATACCTCAATAGCCACAAATACATATAATTGTAAAGTAGCAGCTAAAAATAAACAAGTTATTTTTATGGGAGATCGTGCTGACCATTATTTAAACCAAGAAATTGATGGTTATGCTGTTTCTGTTGGTGGTTTAAAAATTATGTCAACACTTGCTCAAAAACAAAACAAAGAAAATGATACAGAAGAAGTTTTTGGAAGTATGCCACATATTTTAATACAAGGATTTGAAGGGGATGTTGTACAAGCTACAAAAGCATTTTATAAAAATTTTCCAAATCACAAGTTAATTTCACTTGTAGATTATAACAATGATGTTATAGGTGATTCTTTAAAGATATGAAATGCACTTGGTGATAAAGTTTGAGGTGTAAGAATTGACACATCAAAAAATATGATAGACAAAATGTTTGAAAATGAAGAAAATAAAGAACAATTTAAGGGTGTAAATCCAGAGCAAATTTTTAGATTAAGAAGTGCTTTGGATAGTGTTGGTGCTAATAAATATAAAATTGTTGTATCATCTGGTTTTGATGAAAATAAAATTGCTCTTTTTGAGAAATTAAATGTTCCTGTGGATTATTATGGTGTTGGTCAAAGCATTTTTAAATTAAACAATTCTTTTTCAGCAGATGCTACTATTTTAAATGGTAAAAAACAAGCAAAACAAGGTCGTGGTTATAGAGAAAATAAAAACCTTATTCTCTACTCAAAATAATTAAAGAAAGGACATTATTAATATATAAAATAATATTAATGATATATAATTAAAATATGAAAAAACTCGGTGTTATAATAGATTCTTTTTCTTGTGTATCACAAGAAAAAACTCATGAATTAGGTTTTAAATTTTTACCTTTACAAATAGAAATTGATGGACAAGTTTTTCAAGATGGTATAGATAATAAAGATGTAATATTACAAAAATTAAAAGAAGCAAATGATTATAAAACTTCTTCACCAAAACTTTCAATTATAAATGATGTAGTTGATGATTTAGCAAGAAGTTGTGATGATGTAATTTTCGTAGGTATTTCTTCTTCGCTTTCAGGGACAGCTGCTCACGTTAGAACAAAAGCACTTGAATATAATAATGTACATATTATGGAAAATCATCTTGTTGGTGAACAAATTATTAGAGTTGTTAATTATCTTAAATACCTATATGAAGAAAAAGATTACACAATAAATCAATTATTTGAAGAATTTAATTTAATCAACGAAGGCACAAAGGTTCTTATTGTTCCTAAACAAGTCAAGAATCTTTTAAAAGGCGGAAGACTTTCAAGTTTGAAAAAGTTCATTTTAAGTAAAATATCTTTATTCCCTGTTTTAGAATACGATGTTGAAGGTAAGGTCAAAAATGCAACATTAAAAAGAACTTTTTCTGGATCATTTAATTATAGCGTACAAGAAATCGTAAGTTTTTGTCTTGAAGGTGAAAAAAGTGATAAAAATGTAAAATATCATATTGATGTAATTTCTGGTATTGATCCAGAAGTTAATAAATTAATTGAAGCAATTCAATATTTTAAACCTTCATCTTGAACATTAACACCAATTGCAATTGCCGTACACACAGGTGTTGAAGCTTTTGCGCTAACAGTTATGCCTAAATTAAATTATGAAGAAAAATAATAATAATCAAACAACTAAAAATATTGAGAAAAACTACACAAAACTTGTTTCTAATATTATCATTGAAAACACAATGGATAAAAAAGAAATAAATGCTTATAAAAAGAATAAATTCATTTATTTTATTGCACTTATTTCAATACTGTTATTAATTACACTTATAGTTGCTGTTATTTTAGCTATTACTACGTTTAAATAATAAGAAAATCCAATTAGTTTAACTAATTGGATTTTTTAAATATTGTTTAATAATAGGATAATTTGAAGTTATAGATAAAACTTGTTGTTTTAAATGAATAAAAATTTCTTCATCTTCTTTTAAAATTGTATTATTATTTTTCATAATTTTAAATTGTGTTTTTAGAGCTTTGTCAATAATATTTGCTAATTCTGATCATTTATCAAAATTTCTACTTGTCATAGCAGCGGTTCCTAATCTAATACCGCTACACTGAGTAGTTGGAAGATTGTCAAATGGAATACTATTTTTGTTAACTGTAATATTAATTTTTCCTAAGGTTTGTTCTGCAATAAGTCCGGTCATTTTAATATCACTATCATTGTATTTACTTACTAAATCAATCATAAATAAATGATTATCTGTACCATCACTCACAATTTTATATCCTAAATCTTTAAATGCTTCACAAAATTCTTTAGAGTTTTTAATTATATTTTGCGCATAAGTTTTAAAATCAGGCTGTAATGCTTCATAAAATGCTAATGATTTTCCCGCAATAGCATGAAATAATGGACCACCTTGGTAACCAGGGAATACTCATCTATTTACTTTTTTAGCAATTTCAGGATCATTGGTCATTATAATACCACCTCTTCCACCACGTAAAGTTTTGTGAGTTGTAGAAGTTATTATATCAGCATAACCAACAGGACTTGGATGTACACCAGCTGCAATTAAACCTGCAATGTGTGCAATATCAGCCATTAATTTAGCACCGCATTTGTCTGCTATTTCCTTAAATCTTTTAAAGTCTATTGTTCTTGAATATGCAGAATAACCACAAATTATTAAATCAGGTTTTTCTTTTAGTGCTAATGTTTCAATTAAATCATAATCTAATTTACCATCACTACCTAAATCATAAGATACTGATTCATAAAAAATACCGCTAAAACTTATTTTATAACCATGTGTTAAGTGACCACCAGAACTAAGTGATAAACCCATAATTTTACCACCTTGTGGAGTTACAGAAGCAATAGCAGCTGCATTTGCTGTTGATCCAGAATAAGGCTGCACATTAGCAAATTTAACACCAAAAAGTCGTTTTAATCTATCGATCGCTAAATTTTCAACAACATCTACGTTTTCACAACCACCATAATATCTTTTATTAGGGTAACCTTCACCATATTTGTTTGTTAAAATACTTCCTTGAACCTTTAACACATCTTCAGATACATAATTTTCACTAGCTATTAATTCAATGTGTTCTTGTTGTCTTTGTAATTCATTATTAATAGCTTCTTGTAAAAGCTTGTCGTTTAATTCAATTTTTTTATACATCTATAATCTCCTAACTATTAAACTTTTTATTTATAAGTTCAATAACATCCTCTTTAGCAGTAATTCTTATTGTTACATTGTGAGAATCATTAAATTTATAATCATCAATTTGTTTAATTTCAAAAATGTCATTACTTACTGCTTTTATTTTAGAAATAGTCTCACCAATATATTCGTTATTTTTAAGAGTAAAAGTTAAATCGATAGTTTTAAGTGGACTAAAATCTACTGGTTGATATTTAAAACTTCTTGATATATCTTTTAATTCAAGTTCAGCATATAAAACATTATAATCATCATATTTTGGGTGTAATTTACCAATTCAACCGATCATTTCATTATTAAACATAATTTTAGCTGATTCATTAGGGTGTATCATCTCATTATCATCAAATTTAACAAAATTTAAATCCATTTTTGCAAAATTAATAATATCTTGTTTTAATTCATTAAAAGATTTTGTTGTTGATGCAAAACCATAAACGAATTTTTCTTGATTTATCATACCATGTTCAAAAATATTGATAGTATTGATTTTTCTTTTGAAATTATAATCAACTATTTCTTGTAAAGAAATGATTATAGAATTTCTAATTGTTTCTCTTTCTTTTGAAACAAAAGTCATTAAATTAATTTCCTTTTCGAAATTGAATGGATTAAATTTATTTTTATCTTTTGAGACCAATGAATAAGTTCTTACTTCGGTATAACCCATATATTTAAGAACATTTTTGTTTATATTTCTTCGTTGTGTTTTTAGAGTTGTTGAATTTATTTTTTGTGGTTTAAAGTTTGAATATGAATAAAATCTAAAAATTTCTTCAATAACATCTTCAAAAAGATTAACATCATATCTATAATTAGGGACTAAAACACAATCCTTTTTAAACTCAAAACCAATTGATTCTAATTGTTTAATAGCTGTATTAAAAATATCTACATTGTTTTGTCCTGAATATTTTGATAATTTTTGAGTATCAAAAATAATTTTTTTCTTATCTTTATTTTTAACAGGATTTATTACTTGTGAAATTTGGCAATTTTTAGCATAATTTCTTATATACTTCATTCCAAGTTCTGCTACTTCATTGGAAATTATTCTACTTCCTTGTGATGAAGAATTAGAATTCAATTTAATTGCTTTTGCTCCATATCTAACTGACTTAGGATTAAATATACCTATTTCAAATAAATAATCTTGTGTATCTGTGTCTGCTTTTGAATTTTCAAGACCCATAACACAAGCTAATGAAACTGGTTTATTATTGCTTGTAATTGCTAAAACATTTTCTACTTCAATTTCTTTATTTCCTAAAATAGTAATTTTATCTTTAATTTCGTTTGCAGACATATTTTTTGATAACTTAGAAGCATCATAAACATGTGCAGGTGCGCCAGTTTCAATTAGCGCTAAATTTGTTAAATTAACAGCTCAATCAAATTTAGAATTTATATCGTGTTTTGCTAAAAGAGTTTTGTGGTAAATACTTGTACTAAATTTACCTTTTATTTGTGTAAATGAAAGCGATTCAACATTTGAACTTTTAATTGTATCAACATAAAAATCTGATTCAAAATGTGGTTTTATTTCACTTAAACCATCCTTAAAATCTGTTTTAAAATATGCTGATAATTCTTTTGCAATATAATAATAAGAATTAGCATCATTTCTGTTTGCGGTTGTGCTTATTTCAATAATTGTATCATTAACATTAAGTAGATCCATTGGATCATCTTCTAATGAAGCAAAATCATTTGGTAAAACTAATATTTCGTCTTTATCAGTTAAATACTCTCAATTATAACCAATTTCAGACCACGAAGCCATCATACCTTGTGATGGTAAACCTTTTAATTTAATTTCTTTAAAAATTTGTCCATCTTTTGACGATCCAACAGCAAAACAAATTATCAAGTTATTTTCTTTTAAAATTCTATTTGTTGTTTGAATGATAATTTGTCCATCTTTTGTTTGTAATTCAACTACATCTAATCTATCTGAATTAGGATTTGGATAAACTTTTAAAACTTTTGCAAAGATGAGACCTTTTACATCACTAAATGGTTTTGATTGTTCAACTTCAAAACCTAATTCATTTAATGCAATTTCAACTTCTTTTGAATCAAGTTTTATTTTAGGTAAATATTTGTTTAGGTGTTTAAGAGATAAAATCATATTTCTCCTTAGTTTGTACTTCAGTCAATTTCTGTTTGATTATTTTGTTTTAATATTTGATTAATTTTTTTAAATACACCAGAATCCTTAAAACTATGTCTATATCCTAACGGTGAAGGATGTGATAAATAAAACACATTAGGATTTAATTTATTATTTTGTGATTTGGTAAAAAGATCAATTGCTTTTTTTGTTGTTTTGTGCGCTGTTTCACCAAGAGATAAAATAACAACATTAGGATTACTTAAAAGAATTTGATAAATAATTTGTGAACTGAATTCTTGTCAACCAAAATTTTTATGTGAATGAGGCTTATTGTATTCAACAGTAAAAATTGAATTTAACAAAAGAACATTTTGTTTAGCTCAACTAATTAAGGAATTAGAATTAAAAGATAAATTTGGATAGTCTTTTTTAACTTCATTAAAGATATTTTTAAGAGATGCAGGTGTCTTAGATAATGAAGTAGAAAAACAAAGACCATCAGCAACAAATGGTTTGGTATATGGATCTTGACCTACAATCACTACTTTTGTATCTTGTATTTGAAAAAAATCAAAGGGTTTAAATAAATCCATTTGCAAAGGATAAATAGTTTTTTGTTCTTTTTGAGCTTTTTCTAAATTTTTTATAATTTTTTGAAAATATTCTCTTTGTCCTTCTTTTTGTAAGATTTTTAAAAAACTATCTTTCATTATTAAATTGCTCCAAAATTCTTAAATCATTACGATATAGATCTCTAATATCATTAAAACCGTATTTTATCATTGTAACTCTTTCAATTCCTATACCTGCTGCAAAACCATTTAAATCATTTGTATAACCAGCTTGTGCAAGCACGCTCGGATGTAACATTCCTGCTCCAAGGATTTCAATTCACTTGTTTTTATAAAAAACATCAACTTCTACACTTGGTTCTGTAAAAGGGAAATAACTAGGTCTAAGTCTTACATCAATTTCTTCTTCTAATACATAAGATAAAAGTGATTTAAGAGTTCAGATTAAATTTGGAAAACTTACATTACCTACATTAACAAAATCTACTTGTGTAAATTGGTGTGAGTGTGTTGCATCATCTTCGTCATTTCTATAAACCTTACCAAGAGCAAATGTTGCCAATTCCTTATTTTTATTTTCTTCTAAAACCATTGCAGTAATACCTGTATTGTGTGTTCTTAATAAAGTAGTAGCATTAATATATAATGAATCATGCATATCACGTGCTGGATGATTTTGAGGAATATTTAGTCTTTCAAAATTATATAAATCACTAACTAACTCAGACGATTCTTGTTGATAATAACCATGTTGAATAAATCAATCCTTAAATCTTTCTTCAACAATAGTAATTGGGTGTAGTGATGCAGTTTTTAAATTCAGAGCACTAAAATCTATAAATTCTGAATCAACTCTTTTTTGAATTAAAATATTTTTTAAATGTTGATCTGCTTGCTTAAAAAAAGCTTCATATTCTTGTTTTAATGTATTAATTTCTTTTCCAAGTTCTTTTTTCTGTTCAACTGGTGCATTTTTTAATTCATTTTGTTTTTGAGTAATAATTCCATTGGTTCCATACACTTGTGTTTTTAATTGTTTAATATCTTCAAGTGAATTAATTTGTAATAAGTCAAATTTAATCATTATTCTCCTTTTTATTTTTAATAATTGTTCAATATTTTTCTAAATCATTTTCATTTTTATTTTTTTGAGGAATATAAAATTTAACATTGTTTATTTCTTTGGGTAAATATTGTTGTTTTACAAAATTAAATTCATAATTATGAGGGTATTTATAGTCAACTCCATCACCTAAATATTTAGACGATGCATAATGTGAATCTCTTAAATGTTTCGGTATTTGATATATTTTACCAACATCTATATATTCATTTTTAATTTTTTCTTTGGCTAAATAAGTTGAATTGCTTTTTGGTGATAAGGCAAGATCACAAATAGCAGTAGAAATACATAATTCACCTTCAGGAAGGCCTAGTCTTTCAAATGCTCTAATCGCTGTATCTACTCTTAAAGCAATATTAGGATTTGCTAAGCCAACATCTTCATAAGCAACGCAAAGCATCCTACGAAATAAACCATCAATATCACCTGATTTTAATATCAAAAAACCATAATATAAGGATGCATCTACATCTGAACCTCTTAATGATTTATGAAATGCAGAAAGATTATTATAATGTTGTGATGAATCTTTATCACTGAAAAAGTTAATATTGGGAATTAATGTTTTAATCTCTTTTTCTGTTATTTCATCATTGTTATCTTTTAAAAAACTCAACATTTGTAGATTGTTCAAACAAGATCTATAATCACCAGATGAATATTGAGCTAATAGTTTTAATTTTTCATCACTTATATTTAAATTTGTATAGTGTAAACTAACAACTTTTCTTAAACCATGAACAATATCCGAAATATCAAGTTTATTAAACTCTAAAATGTGCATTCTACTTCTAATAGCAGGAACAACTTTAAAATATGGATTTTCTGTTGTTGTTGCATAAACAATGATCTTGTCAAATTCAAGAAATGAAAGCAATATCTCTTGTTTATCTTTATTTAATCTATGTATTTCATCAACTATAATAATTTTACAAGAATTAAGAATTTTAAGTAAATCAGTTTTATTATCAATTGAAGCATTAAAATAACCGTATGTTAAATTTCTTTCTTTTGCTAACGCAAAAGCTGTACTTGTTTTACCTATTCCGCTTTCACCAAAGAAAATGAAACTTGTGTTTAAATTGTTTTTTATAACTTCTTTTAATAAAATTTTAATTTTATTTTGTCCAATAATATCATCGATTTTCTCAGGTCTAATTTGGTTAGCTAAATTATTGTTCATATTATTAAATTATAAAACATTTCAAATAATAAAATTTGTTTATATTACTTAATTTTCTTTAAAAAAGTTAAAATTTCAAAATGTGGTGTGTTTGGGAACATATCATATGGTTGTATTTTAATTATCCCATAATTGTGTTGTTCTGTTAAATATTTTAAATCTCTAACAAGCGTTCTAGGATTACATGAAATATATACTAAGTATTTTACATTACTATTAGAAATTAGGTCAATTAAACTTATATTAAGACCAGAACGTGGTGGATCTAAAATAACTAATGACTCTTTATTAAATTTAAGTTTTGATAGATATTTAAAAATATCTGCTGTTATATATTGAATATTTTTTAAATTATTTTTTACTAAATTTTTATTTGCATCATCAATGGACTCTTTTACAATATCAATTCCTAAACCTTTTTGGTCTTTTTGTGTAATAATTTGTGAAATTACACCCGTTCCACAAAATAAATCATAAATGTTTTTAAATCGATGTTTTACATTAAACTCTATTATTTTCTGAAACATTTTTTCAGTTACTTCTTTGTTTATTTGAAAGAAAGATTTTGGATTAACCAAAAAAGATTTATCAAAAAGTTGCATTTGATAATCGTTTTTTGATTTATTAAATATAAGTTGATTTTTTGATTTTTTTTGAACATATAAAAGACTTAAATTAGGCAATTTTTTTAGTTCATCAATTAATTTTTTTGGTAAATCAAAATCTGGATTAATTTCAAGCAATATTTGTGTTTCATTGTATGAATTTATTCAAATTGTTATTTCTAAAAACATTTTAAGAAGATTTTGTTTTTTGTTTTTGTGAATATATAAATTAATAACATCGATAAAATCCATTAATGTTTTATTTAAAAGTAAAATATTTTGTTCAAAAGAACTTTTTGATTCTTCATATTCGTTAGAATTAAACATATATTCAGCAAGAATAAGTTTGCCTTCATTGGTTTTTATTTTATATCTTGCTTTATGTCTATAATTTTCTTTTAATTTACTTGGTTCAATATTTAATAAATTTATATTTTTATTAGATAAATTTCTAGAAATAAGATTTTTAAAATATTCATTTTTAATATAAAGTTGATCATTATAATTTATGTTTAAAAATAATGCTGAATCAGTGTGTTTTAATTGTTTTGGTTTTCTAATATTAGAGAAGTTAAAATGCTTTAAAACAATAGCATATGCATAATTAGATAAAACCTTTGTAAGTTTAATTAATGCTTTTTCACCAGGAAATAAATTTGTTGCAAAAATTGAATAATCTTCAAGTCTTATGGCTCCTAGACCTTCAAAACTTAATTCATTACATTCAACAGTTAATTCTTGACCTATAAAATATTTATTCATTGTGAACAATATATAATATATCAACCTTTCCATATCTCTTTTGCTTGTAAACCCTTAATTTCTCAGGTATTTTTATATTATTAACTTTATTAGTTTCAACAATTATTTCTCCATCATTGTTTAAAAGTTTTTTTAAAGCGATTATTTCCAAACATTTATTTAGTAAATCATATTCTTCATATGGTGGATCCAAATAAATAAAATCATAAGTTTCACTTGTATTTTCTAAAAAAATTATTGCATCTTTTTGAAAATAATTTATATTATCTACATTAAGACTCTTGATATTTTGAGTTAAAATCTTAAAAACTTCTCTATTTTTTTCAATTGCTGTTACTCTTTTTGCTTCTCTACTGCTTGCTTCAATAGACATTGCACCTGAACCAGCAAAAAGATCTAAAAATGATTTATCATAAACTTTAAATTGTAAAGATGAAAAAACCGCTTCTCTTATTTTATTTGTTGTAGGTCTTGTAATTTTTAAATCAGGTTCATAAATATTTCTATTTCTATATTTTCCTGCGATTATTCTTAACATAAAACTCCTTGCTTGTAAAATAATAAAAAAGGAAATCAAAATTAGATTCAAAAATCTAAATAGTGATTACCATTTTATAAATTTACTATTCACTTAACTTTAATGATTCAAGTGCTACTTCGACTTCTATTTTTCTTGTGTAACTTTCACATTCCAATAAAGCTGTTTTTTCTTCAAAATTAATTGACTTAATAATTCCTTCTTCACCAATATAAATACCATCAAGAATTTCTACAACATCACCTTTTGTAAATCCAAAAATATTTTCACCCGAATCAAATGCTTTTTGTGCCTCTTCTTCTTGCTTAAACATTTTTTTGATTTCAGAATTACTCAATGGTGTTGGTTTTGCTCCTTTACCTGACGAACCAATTAAACCAGTTACATATTGAGTATTACGTATTAAAAATCATGATTCATCACTCATATGCATTTTTGCAAAAATATAACCAGGATAAAGATTAACATATTTGATTGTATAATCTAATCCTTCATTTCTTTTTTGAAATTCCCTTTGTGTTAAAGTTGGTTTTTTAAAAATTTTAAAAGCACCATTTGGTGTAGCATCTTTATCAAAGTCGTGAGATAAATTTTCAGCAATAATACGATTTGTTAGTGATTCAACAACTTGTTCTTCTTTACCTCTAATTGTTGATATCATATATCATTTAATTTGATTCATTTCAACCCCTTGTTTATAAAATATTTAATAATGTTCATAATTGTGTTAAACCATATGTAATAAGTGAAGCAAAAATTGTAAATAAAATAGTGAAAATGATTGTTTGAATTAAACTACTTTTGCTTGTTTTAAAGTCTGGTCATCTGATTCTTTTTATTTCTTTGATAACTTTTCTAAAATAATATTTTTTTAATCTTTTTGTTTCATTTATTGGTGTTTTTAATAGATTATTTTCTGAAATTTTTATTTGTTCTTCATTCAATTGTTCCATTTAAACCTCTTCTTTATGTACTGTATGTTTTGAACAATTTACACAATGTTTTTTTACTACAAGTCTTTTTGAGTTACCTAAACTTTTATTAGTTATATAATTTTTTCTTCTGCATTCTTCACAAGCAAGCGAAACTTTATTATTAGTTTTCATATTTATATATTTTAACACAAAAAAACAAAATTATTTGGTGCGTTATTTTAAAAGTCACGATGCAAGTTACCATCAAAAAAATAGTAATATATAAATTTTATACAAAAAATAAATTTTCTTTATTTTTTGTATAAAAAAAGCAATAGAAAAGATGTTATTTGCGTTAGCAAATAAC
>NZ_KK211409.1:25079-67816 GCF_000622205.1 Mycoplasma leonicaptivi ATCC 49890 | reverse complement strand
GAGATCTAACTTTTTTATCATATGAACCATTTCTATAATTATCCTTTATAGCTTTTTCGTGTTCATATCTATCATAACCAAGATAATTTTTCATTTCTTCTTGTAAAATTTTCTCAATTAAATCTTTTGTTTGTTTTTTAAGTATCTCTTGAACATCTTCGATTGTTTTTGGTTTATATTCATTAAATAGTCTTTCTGTATCAAGATTAAATTCTGTTTTCTTTTTCATAAAAAAATTCTCCTAATATAAATATTTTAAATTAAATATTTGCTATTAAGAGAATTTACACAAAATAATCTACGCTTCCGCAAAAGAAATTTTTTATGTGTCTGGTATTGATTATAAAAAACTTAAGTATGGACTCGATTATGAAAATTATTTTTCTCAAAAAGATATCGAATATTATTTTGATGTAATAACAAAATATAATAAATACAAATATGATAAATATTTAATAACTTCAGAATCATTTAAGATATCAGAAAATGACTTATTAAGTAATGAGAGTATTTTTAAGCAATGATATAATGATCAATATAAATCTTTTTTACCACCTAGTTCAGATGTCTAATAATAATTAGGGTGGGAATAAAAAACTTCATAGATACAGGTAAAGAAGGAAATCTCATTAGCCTATGGTCTAATTTTGATTTTCGCCTTTATATGGTTTTGATTATATAAATTACTTTACAGAAAAAGATTTATCACACAACAATAACATTTTTGATTTATGGAACAAAGAACAAAATCATGTTTCACTTCCACCTAAGGAAAACAGCTAAGATCATTAATTAAAAACAAAAGCAAAATATTTTAGCTTTTGTTTTTGTTTATATTTTATTTGAAAATAAAAAGTCTACTTAACTAACTTAGAAAATTGTCATAATCATTTATCTAATGATAATAATATTTCATCCATAATTGGTTGTACTCTTTTTGATCATTCAAATTCTTCTACTTGATTTAAAATAGTTTTTAAATCAGAAGTAATGATTTCTGTTGCTTTTTGATATTTAAAATCTTGCGATGACAATTCTTTAATGTTTGATAATTCTAAAAGTTCTTTAAAACTACCTAATGCTAATGATTCTTTCATAAGAACTTTTTCAGCCACTTCATCAATAAAACTTAAAACTTCTTCTCTTAGTTTATCGACTTCTTCATGCATTTCAAAAAATTCTAATCCCGAAATGTTCCAGTGAATGTTACTTAGTTTTTGATAAAAAACTTGTAAGTTTGCTTGCAATAGTTTTAATTCTTTAATTTCTTGCATTTTTCTCCTAAATATAATCTTTGAATTTTTCCAAAAATTCTGGTTGAATTAGTTTACCATAAATTTTTGCTATTTTTTTATAAAAAACAGCTTGTCCTAAAAATCTTGGATCTGCAAATCTTTCATCATTATTTGCACCAACGGCTCTTGAAACAATTTCGTATTCTTGTTGTAAATCTTCTTTTGTCACTTTAATATCGTTCAAAACAGTTAAATAATTAGTTCATAAATATGATTTTAAACCTTGTATTGCTGTTTCAATTTTGTCACCTACAAAATTGTTATCAAAATTAAAATTACTTAATTCTGCATCGATAAATTCTTGTGAAAATGATAAATCTCTTTCATCTTTTGATAAATTATCAATAATTTTTGAACCAAAACTTACAAGTGAATCTGAAATAATTTGAATCATTATTGTTTTTTTAATATATTCTTTAACATCTTTCAGGTTTTTTATTTCTTCAATTCCTAATTCTTTGCAGTTTTCATCAGTTATATCTGCAAAGTGTTGTGATTGAACGTTAATAGGATTAATATTAACGTTTATTTTCCCTTCTGGTGTTTCAAGAGATTTAGTAAATGTTTCTCCGACTTTTTGATTTATTACAAAATTCTCGAAAGCATCCTTACTAGCATTAGAGTTTGCAACTAATGTTTTTGTAAGTTTAGGTTTGTTATCTGCTGTAATTTCAAATGTTACAATATCATTTTCTTGGATTAATTCTCCATTTTTTCTAGGTTTTTTAAACGGATAATTCTTAATATAAGTCATTAGAAAAGTATCAACTGTTGTTTGGTAATTATCAATAATTTGAAATTTAATATCCTTGATATATTTCATAAAATCAATGTTTTCTATGTCTTTTTTTTCAAAGAAAAAAGATTCTGCTTCTACATCAATTTCTTCAACCGACATTTTTGTAATTTTAAATTTTGGTAAAAAGTAAAATTTAAAATTCACTAATTCTTTTTGATTTTTTCTAAACAATTCTGCTTTTTTTTCTTCTATAAAAATGTCAGAAGCTGTTTTTAAAATTGTTTCTTGATTAATGTTTTGCTTGTTTTGTTCTAAGGTTTTTAAAGCTAAATTTTGGATTTTAAGTCATTCATCTTTGCTTATTTTTATTATTTCTTGTGTTTTATGCATATTATTCTAATCCATTCTTATTTTTAAAATTAAGTTGTAATGGACAACCTTTAAAATTAAAAGTACTTCTTAACTGATTTTCTAAAAATCTTTGATATGAAAAGTGTAAAAATTTCTTATTATTAACAAAAAAAGTAAATGTAGGAATCTTTGCTAACTCTTTTCTTACATAATAAATATTTAATCTACCACCATTATAAGGTTGAGCTGGCTGTATCATTTGTGTTTCTAAAATTAAATTAGATAAAAGTGATGGTTTAATATCTCTTTCTAAATTATCTCTAACTTCACTTAAAGTATTTATTAAAGTATGAATTCTTTGATTATATTTAGCAGAAATAAAAACAAAGGGAACCCATGGTACAAAATGAAACTTGTTTCTTAATTTTTTTTCAAAATCTGCCATAGTATTTGTTTCTTTTTCGACTAAATCTCATTTATTAATTATCATAATAATAGGTTTATTATTATCCAAAGCATATCCTATAATACGTGAATCGAAATGTGATACTTCTGGTTGTGTTGCGTCAATTACAATTAAAGATAAATCTGCTTCAGATAACGAATTCATAGCACGCATTAAAGCATAGTGATCAACACTTTCTACAAGTTTAGATTTCTTTGTTATACCCGCGGTATCTATAACATTATATTTTCTTTGATTTATAGTTACTTCTGATGAAACAGAATCCCTTGTTGTTCCTGCAATTTTAGATACAATTGACCTATACTCTTTTGTTAAATTATTTAATAAAGAACTTTTACCTGCATTTGGTTTTCCGATAATTGCTAAATTAAATAAATCGTTCTTTTCTTCTTCATCAAAATTTAAATATTTTAAACACTCATCTAAAACTTCACCAATTCCTTCACCGTGTAAAGCAGAAATAGGAAAAATTTTATCAACTCCTAGTCTATATCATCCATAATCAAAATTTTGATTTGATTCAAGTTTATTAGCAGCTGCTATTATAGGTTTACCACTTTTTCTTAATAAGTTCATTATAAATAATTCATCATTAGATATTTCATTAGTTCCATCAAAAATTAAAACAATTACATCTGCTTCTTCAATTGCAATTTTTGCTTGAATTTGAATTTGCTCTTGAAAAGGCTTATTTTCTATTTCAATACCACCAGTATCAATTAATTTTATTTCATGACCTGTTCAAGTTATTCTTTCATAAAGTCTATCTCTTGTTACACCTGGTTGATCATAAACAATTGAAACTTTTTTACCTATAATTCTGTTAAAAAGAGTACTTTTACCAACATTTGGTTTTCCGATAATTGCTACTGTATTACGCATTTTACTCCTTTATAAGTTTTGAGTCTACAATAGAAATAATTCTTTGAATAACTTCTTCTATTGATAAGTTAGTGCAATCAATATAAACAGAATCCTCTGTTTTATGTAATGGATCAACTTCACGGTTCATATCTTGTTCATCTCTTTTTTTAACATCGTATAAGACTTCATTATAGCTTGTGTTATAACCAAGTTCTTGGTTTTGTAACATACGTCTTGTGGCTCTTTCTTCAGGATCAGCCCAAAGAAAGATTTTAACTTCCGCGTGAGGCATTATTTTAAAAGTTGTATCACGTCCATCAATGATATAACCTTTTCTTTTTTTTGTCATATGTTGTATAAAATCAACAACATATTCTCTAACTTCTTGAATTTTTGCAATATTTGGTGTTATTTGCGATATATAGTCTGCTCTTATCTGGTGAGAAATATCAACTCCATGAAGTTCTATTTTGTCATCTTCATAAAGTTTAATCATTCCTGTTTCAAGTGTTTTTAAAACCCCTTCAACATCTCTTGTATCTATACCTTTATCAATTACATTTTTAGCAATTGCTCTATATACGCTTCCACTATTGATAAATGTATATTTTAGTCTTTTTGCTATTTCTTTAGAAACCGTTGATTTACCAACACCACTTGGACCATCTATTGCAATATTAACCTTCATTTTTGCCCCTTTTATACTAATTATTAATTAACTTTGTTGTTTTATCAAAAGATTCATTATTTTCAATTAATTCATTTTGATTTTTTATTTCTGATAATAAAGAATCAAAATGATGTTCATTAAACTCGTAATTATCCATTGTATTTGTTTTAAGTTTTAAGTCATTTATTTTTAAAGAAATAAAATCTTGCTCTAATGTATTTAAATCATTTTTAGTTTGATTAAGTTCAAGGGAAATTTGGTGAAAAAATTCCTTTTTTTGTTCTTTTAGGTAACTTTTTTTAACTAGTTTGTGAGTTCATTTTATATCATCTAAAAGTGTATTATTTTCTTCTAAAATAACTTGCTCTAAATCTAATAAAAAATCATTTAAATTAAAAAATGAATCACTTTTTTTATCTGTGCTATTCATTTAAGAATATTTTACTTTAATTTTGAATATTAAAAAAAAAAATATAATTCTGTCTATAAATATCTATTTAAATTTGGGGGACTTTATGGCAAAAAAAATAAAAATTGAATTAAAAAATATAGAAAATTTAGAATTCGAAATAAAAGAAGATTCTGTAAAAGGTGATTATTTTTCTTTAAGAGATTTAATAAACCAAAATGATTCTAACATCATATCTGCAACAGACCAGTTACAAATTAAAATTGCTGAACAAATTAAAGAAAAAATTAAAAAAGAACAAGAGAGTAAAATTAAACTTTTGGTTGATGTAGAAAAAGCAAAAATTATGAGCGATTTTGAACAAAAGGTTCAAAATAAAGCAGAAGCAATTTTTAAAGAAAGAAAATTAAATCTTGAAAAAGAATTTGAATTAAACAATAAAAATGAAATACATAAAAAAGATTTAGATATAACTAATTTAAAAAATAAAAATAAAGAACTTAATGATAAGTTAGAAAGTTCAAAAGTAGAATTAAAACAAAAATACGATGTTGATTTAGAACTTTTTAAAACAAGATTTGAAAATCAATTTAAAGAACAACTTGTAAAAAAAGAAAGTGAATTACAAACTAATAAAGTTCTTTTTACTGAACTTAAAAATCAACTTGAAGAAAAGAAAAGTGAAATTGATAGACTTTCTGGTGAACTTGATGGTATTAAAGCAACAATGAGATTAAGCACAAAAGTTCAGGGTAATATTTTTGAAGATGATATTAGTGAAATATTAAAAAATGGTTTTAATTTTTCAGATAATGTATCATGAGGTAAAACAACAAAAGAAATACAAGGGTCGATGCCCGACTTTTTTATAAACTTTTTAGATAATAATAAAAATATCATTGAATCTATTATTATTGAAGCAAAATCAATACAATCTAAAACAGGTTCAACAAAAAATTCAGATCATTATGCTAAACTTGAAAAAGATCGTAAAAACAATAATGCAAGATTTGCCATTTTGGTTACTGAATTAGAACCTCAAAGAGAAATTTTTATAGAAAATCCTTCTGGTTTTGAAAACATTTTTGTAGTAAGAATTAATGTTTTATGAAACTTGATTAACCTTTTAAAATTTGTTATTTTAAAAGAACATCAAGCCAAAATTGGTGTTAATAACTATTTTGAAAAAGAAAGACTAATTGATGAATTTAATCAAGAATGAAGTGTTAAAATAGCTAAAAAATTAAAAGATTTTAACTCTAATCTTGAGGGGATTAAGTCAGCACTTGAAAAACAAAGAAAATTAACAGAAAATATGGAAGAAAATTTAAGAAAAATTATGGATAGCCATCTAAGATTGTTGATCCAAAATCTTGAGCAAATGGATACTTGAAATTCTTCTATAAATATTAGAAAAGACTTGTTAACAACACTTCCTAAAGCTCTTGAAATTGAGGAAAAATAGCAAATTTTTTGGTTTAAAATTTTAAAGATTCGATTTTTTCTTTAATGGTATAATATAAACACGCTTATATAATAAAATAAATAAATCAAAAGGAGGAAAAATGAGCAAAAGAACATATCAACCTAATAAACGTAAACATGCAAAAGTTCACGGGTTCAGAGCAAGAATGAAAACTGCTAATGGGAGAAAAGTTTTAGCAGCAAGAAGAGCTAAGGGTAGAAAAAGATTAACAGTTTCTGATAAATAATTAATTAAATTCTATGAAAAAAATATATAGATTACAAAAAAAATGGGATTTTCAAAAAATTATTGATAGCAAAAATTATCTTGCTAACAAACATCTAATACTTTATTTTAAAAAATCACAAGAATTTAAAATTGGTATTACTGTACCTAAAAAATTTGAAAATGCTGTTGGTCGTAATCGAAACAAAAGACAACTTAAAGCAATTTTACATGAATACGGTGTTTATGATTTAAAATACCACTTTGTTTTAATTGTAAGAAAAGATTTTTGCGAAAGTGATTTTTTAACAAAAAAAATAAATACACATTCGCTTTTTAATAAATTTAGGAATTATGAAAAAAAATAATAATTTTAGTTATTTTACAGATAAAAACAATCCAGAAGCAAAAAGAAAAGATTTTTTAAAGAAAATTTGAAAAATCACCAAAATTATTTTTTATCTTTTTGTTTTTTCTCTCACAATGACAGGGTGTGTTCAGTCTTTTGTAATTAAAAATTCAAACTATGTTGGTAGTGGGGTAGAATTTTATAATAACAAAGAAGAAATTTCACCTTATGTTAACACTCTTGAATCAAATAAAATAAAAGAAGACCTTAACATTCTTGATAAAGAAGGTAATGCAACTGAAAATAAAAAAGAAATTGTTTTGGATGTATTAAAACCAAATAAAGATGTTAACGTTCTTGTAAATGACGAAAAAACTCTTGAAGGAGCACATAAACAAATTGATAGAACTGGTGGTTCAATATCAGAAGCTAAAGTTTATGTAAGTTCTTTTAGTTTAAAAAATATCAATCCAGAAAAATTAACACAACTTGGATATGACCAAAAGGTTTCAGATAACTATAACTTAATAAGAAAGAATGATAATTTACTTTTAAGAGTTGAAAACTCTAAAACTTATGAATACATTAATGATATTACAGATATTTATCTAATTTCATTTTTACAAAATTCTGATGCAAAATATTTAGAATTAAAAACTCTTGAAAATGATTCTAAAAAACTTTTTATAACAGACGAATCAAAATTTGTTATAAAAAAATCATCAGGTTTAGATATTGTAAGTAAAATAGAACCTTTTAGTTTAGAAATTCTTAAAAATAATCCTGATAAAGAAAAAGAAGCTATTAATTTAGCTAACGCTGCTTTTGCTCGTGATGTACTTCAAACATTTTTCAATTATTCATTTGGTAAAGAAAGTGATTTTGTAAAATCTCTTAACCAAGAAACAAATAAAGAATGAAATTCTTTTTCAGATTATATTAAAGATTTAAATACAAAAATTAAAGAAGCTGAATCAAATAATACTTCTGTTGAAATTTCACAAGTTGAATATAGATTGATAACTATATATCAAGAAACAATTTTTGATTGATTAATTTCTCTTGGTTTTCTAAGTAAAAGAAATAAAGATCAACAAAGTGTTACAAATTCTTTATTTAGATTAGATGATCCTGCAAAATACGATGGTAGAATAATTGTTGATAACAATAATATCAATACAAAACAACTAAAAATAAACTTAACAAACGCTTCTGATAATCCTTTCTCGGCGATACATACATGAAAACAAGCATGAGGATACGGACATTTCTTTGGTTTAATGGTTTACCCTATTTCTAAAATGGTAAATGGTCTTAAAAAAGCGTTGCCAGAATGGGCAGGTTGAGGAACAATTATTGCTATTATTATTGCAGTTATTGTAACAAGATTAATTTCTCTTGCAATAACATTTAAATCAACAATGATGCAGTCCGTACAAGAAAGTTTAAAAAGTAAAAAAGCTGCTATTGAAGCAAAATATATTGGTTTCGAAAAAAATAAAGCAATGAAAATGAAGAAAAATCAAGAGATTCAGGCTTTATACGCAAAATATAATATAAATCCTATGGATTCTTTTGCTGGTGTATTAGTTTCTATGCCTATATTCTTCTCTATGTGAAGGGCTATTCAGTCTTCACCTTATATTAAAGCAACTGAATGATTAGGGTTAAATTTTGCCAGCCAATCATTTAGTAAAGTTTTATCAGGTGAGTGAATTTATTTATGAATACTTGTTGTTACAATATTAGTACAACTTTTCTCACAGTTATTACCACAATTACTACAACGTAAAAAGAATAAAATTACAATGACTGTTACAGAAGCACAGGCACTTAAAAAATCTGAAAAAACACAAAAAATATTTATGTTAGTGTTCACAGGTATAACAATTATGTTTAGTGTTGGTGTTCAAGTTTATTGATTGTTTGGTGGTTTATGACAAATATTCCAGGTTCTTGCAATCCACAAATTGAAGAAAACAAAATGATTTAAACAAAAATATTCAACAAAACTAATGAAAAAGAGTTAAAAAAAACTCTTTTTTATTTTGTTTTTTTTATTATGTGCTATAATATATTCCGTAAGTAGCAATAGCAAGAGTGATCACCTGATACCATTCCGAACTCAGTAGTTAAGCCTCTTAACGCCGACGATAGCCTAACGGTGAAAATAGGAAGCTGCTTCTTTTTTTTATTTTAGAAAAATAAAAAACTTTTTCCATAAATTTTTATTATCTAAAAAACGCCTTTAATAAGGTGTTTTTTTAATAGCTACTTTTATACAAATTAAAAATGTAATAGCTAAAAATAAATCAAAAATTACTTTTAGTACTATATTTAAGTATTAAAGTAATTTTGTTAAAAAAGTTATAAACTAATAATTTTTAAATTGTTTTATATAAGGAAATTTTAAATCATCTGATAATTCTAAAACCTCATAATAATTAGGATTAAGATTAGTCAGTGTTTCTATTTTTAAAGAGCATTCTTTTTTATCAAAATATATCAATGATCAAACATCAGGTGCAAACGATACTAAATTATTTAATAAAGGATAAATTTCAGTAGTTTTTCTTAAATTTATTTTTTTTAACATATTATTTATTTTGGAACTTTTACTTTGTTTAAAGGTTGATTCTATTAAAAGATTTAAATATATTTTTTGATCTTCTTTCCTTATAAATGGTAGTGGATTATCATTGGAAAAATCTGCTTCTCGCTCAATTTTTATGTCTTCTAATGAGTTTATTTTTAAAAAATCAGACAGTTTTATAACAACTTCAAAATAATTAAAATTAGTATTAATGTGATTAGATTGAATTGTTGTAGAAAATAAAGAGTACACAATCTTTTGATCATGAGCTAATTTATCAAATCACACTAAAATAGAATACTTTTCACTAAGTTTCATAACTAAATTATAATAAAAATTAACATTTATAAAACCTTATAAAAATATTATTTTGATATAATTATATTAAAATATAATTATATATTGTGTATAAAAGTCCCTAAAGGAGAAATATGGCAAAAAGGAAACAATCGTTTTTTGAACGTTTATCTAATGAAAACGATAATTTTGAATCAAAAAATAAAATTTTAAAAGGTAAGAAAAAAAGAAATTGAATTAATATTGGTGTTTTGGGTGGTTTATCATTAGCTATTATTCTTGGAATATCAATACCTCTAGGAATTAGTGTTAATAAAGTTGATTATGTTAAACCTGTTGAAGGAGATAAAACTGTTTTTTCTTTTGAAAAGAGTTTAAATAACTTTTTGGTTAATCAACTTGAAAAAAGTGTAAATGATAAACAAAAATCTGTAAATGATAAAATTGATGATTTATACAGAAAAGCAATCTTTTATTTATACGATCAAGAAGTTAAGGGTTCAAAGAATTATCAACTTCTTTATAATGGTTCTCTTGAACAAGGTGAAAGCCCTAAAAAAGATTTAGAATTAAAATCAATTGAAGAAATACGGAAAAATAATCAATCAAAACTTGATGATTTAAAGTCTTCATATCAAAGAACTTATGGTTTTCAATCTTGAGAGAATGTTTATAAAGAAAAACTTTTATCAGAAGAATATGGAAAAAGCACAACTGAACAAGAAGCATTAGACTTTTTAGTTTTTGGTGATATTGAAAATATAGCTAAAAGAAGATTTGAAGTTGAAATTACAACTGTTGACACAAGTGATTTAACAAGAACTGCAAAAATAAACATAGCAAATAATGATCAGTTATTGGCAAATTCTGGTGATCGTGTTTTTCCATTTTATGAAGAAGGTAAAAACTACTTTATAAATCCAAATAACAAAAATAAAGCAACAGTTATAAGAACAAAATCATTTATAAAAGAATATATAAATGCTGATAAATTAATAAAACAATATTTTAATAATAATAATTTATATCAATTGTCAAATATTGTTTTACCTGGTATTCAAAAAGAAAACCTTGAATTTGCTTTTGATTTTTCTAAAGAAAATGCAAAAGATAAATTTATAAATATGTTGAAGTATTCTGTAAGAAAATCTGATGACAATCAAATATCATTTAATAAAAACATAGATATTTTTAAATCTTTTAAAGATATTGAAAATTATGGATTAAACACAAAGCAAAACGAAAATGAAAAACAGTTCCTTGAAACAAAAGTTACATATGAAGCATATTTAGATGTTTTAACAATGACAAAAGGCTCAACACTAGGAAACATAGGTTTAAATACTTTTGCTAACTTAGTTAAAAGCAATAACGATATAACTATTGGTTCAATATTAAACTCTCAATTCCAAAATGAAGAGAATAAACTTCCTCAAATTGACCTAGATAAACTTTTTGCCTTACCAGTAGGTATTGATACAGAAAATGAAGAAAAAATTAAAAAACTCGAAGAAGAAGCAAAACAAATTTTAAATAGTCAAGATGAAGAAAAAATTAAATTAAATAAACTTGCTATTAAAATAGAAGAACTTAACCTTGTGATAGAAAAAATGATTAAAAATTTAAGTGATGAACAATTTAATAATTTAATCAAAACTAACTATAACTCACAGTTTAATACAACTATTGGTGAAAAAGTGTGATCATCATTTATTTTTAATGTTAAAGATATGAAAGATAAAAAAATAGTTTTAAATGATAAAGGTATAAATCTTGTTTCAGTTAAATCATTTAAAAACAATTTTGAATTATTTGAAAAAGCATTAAAAGATGATTTATTAAATATTTCAAGGGGAAATCAAACATTTTATAATATCGCAAGCAAAATGAATAACTCAAATGTAGATAAAATTGATTTACTTAATGAACTTTTATCCGAAGAAGGTTTTTCAACTTATTTAACTGAACAAAAAAATAAATTTAATGAGGATAAAAACTTCACAACAAGTGAAATATCAGAAATTAAAGAATATGTTTTATCTATTAAAATGGGGCAAAATTTAAAAAATGAAATAGAAACACAAAAAAATATTCAAGATTTTGTTAACAAGAAATTTGCTCTTGGAAATATTTATAATTTTGTTAGTCACAACGGAAAAATTAAAATCGGTTATATTTCGGGTGAAGATAATCAAAAACAAATAAATTATTTTGATGGTGGAGACGCTTTTGAAATTCTTGAAAAAGAAGTTAGAAACAACATGAAAACAAATGGAGGAAAATAGTGAAAAATATAATCAAAAAAATATTTTTAGGTACTTCATTAATTGCACCTGTTTCATTAGTTGTTTCTTGTGGAAGACAAGTTAATACAGATGAAAAAAATAAACAAGAAATTCTTTTTTCTAATCAAGAAATAAAAAATATTGCTGAAAATGTTTGACTTGAAAATTCATTAAAATCTCTTTATTTAAAAATTGATCAATCTGAACTAAGTGAATCAGAGCAGTATAAAGAAGATTCTTATCAAATTTACAAAAGTTTTTTAGAAACAAAATTTCAAAAAGATCCAAATTATCTTAAAAAAGAAATCAGTGAACTTTTAACAAATGCAAAAATAAATAGTTCTGATCTTTCTAAACTTCAAAGCATTCTTGATGGTAATATGGTCAAACCAAATAAAGAACAATTTGAAATTTTATATAATATCGATAATTCACCAATTAAAACAATAACACAAAAAAATCTTATTGTTTATAGATATTTAACTCAGAGTGATGAAAAAGATATTAAAATAACTAATAAAGATGCTTATACATTAAATAAAGATAATTACGATATAAATAACTTTAATCTTATAAATTATTTAATACAAAAGAAAATTGTTCAAGAATGATCATATAAAAATACAAGCGCAGATGATATATATACCAAACCTTTTAGAAGTATTGCAAGTGTTAAAGATTATCAAGATTTAACACAAGATACAAGCGCTGCAAGTAAGATTATTTCAACTGATCTAAACATCCTTGATAAATCTTATTTATTATCATTAAACGGTTATAACGGTATTAAATCACTTGATTTACAACTTGATTATTCAATTGACAAGTTACGTCAAATTACTCAGCCAGATTCATTAGTTGGTTTTTATGATCCAAATAATAAAAAATTAATAAATGTTAACCAAAAAACACAAGATCTTTTGTTAGATAATTCATTAAATGTATCATTTAATGGTAAAACAGATGTTGCTTTTTATAACAGAATCTTACCTCTTTCAGTTACTGAACTTGTAGATAATCCTGATAAAGAAAAAGCAAAAGAAACACCTAAAATAAACAAAACTTATTTAACACTTAAAAATTCTGTTTTTAGTAAAAACCTAACAAAATTGTCTGCAATGTTATACGATTTCGATGATTCATTGTATACAACTGCTCAAAACGCTTTTGTAGAATTAGGTTATAAAATTAAACTAGAACTTGATAATGAAAAAATTAAAAAAGTTTTAGAAGGTGTTAAATATGTCATTTAGTATTTTTTCTAAAATTATAAATAAAGAAATTCCAGCAAATATTTTATATGAAGATGATAAAGTTATTGCTATATATGATATAAAACCGGTTCAAGAAGGACACTTTCTTGTTATACCAAAAGAAGAAAAAGAAAATATTTTACAAAATTCAGAAGAAATCTTTCTTTACACTTTAAAGAAAGCAAGAGAATTAGCAAATCAAGAAATTTCTAAAAATAATAAAACTGGTTTTAAATTACAAATTAACACAGGGAGAAGTGCAGGACAAGAAGTGTTTCATACACATATACATATAATCCCTTATAAATAAATTCTATACAATAATTATTCAAAAGTAACAAGTAAATTTTATATTTAAAAACTTTTAACACTGTATTATAGTGCTAAAAGTTTTTTTATTTCTGTAACTGGGAAACTTACACAATATATGTCTTAAAATGTTTTGTAAGTTTTCAGCTTATTTTATTTAATATAATTGTTTAAATTTTTGCTAAATCATTAAGTTCTATTTTTCCATTTTTAAAATGGATAAAGTAGTTTATATTAGGATACATATATTTTTCTTCATTGTTTTGTGTTACAACTCTACCAACGGCTAATTTTGTTTCTTTGTAATATCCTTTTTCTTTAATATATTCTCTTTTAGTCACAATTTGAACATATCAAGCATTTTCTCTTTTGCTAATTTTTGAACCTTCTGGTATTAATACTTTTTTAAATTTTTCAAACATAAAATTTCCTTTTTAGTTTTTAAATTCATCATATGATTGATTGTAAAAATCTATGATTGACATTAGTTGTTCAATTTTATCTACAATACGTTTTTGTTCCGAGAATGGTGGGAGGGGATTGGTTTATTTTTTATAAATTTATAGTTTCTTGTGTATTTTGAAACACTTCTTAAAGAATTGGAGTAAAATTCTAAAACTATTTTTAAAAATTTTGTGTTGATGTATTCTTTTTTTGCTTTAAATATTTTTACACCATCCGCACCTACAATAAAATCAAAATCAATATATTTTATTTCTGATGTGTGATCACCAAAAACAACAACCGAATCATTGTTTTTAAACACTTTTGAATGATCATTATTATAACCGATAATAAATTCTTTTGATTGACTTATAATTGGATATTTACCTTTTTTAAGATATTCTGATGTTTTAACTTGATATTTTTTTATAGATATTGACTGTGTTATAGATTCTAAATGAGCAGTTTTTCAGTTATTAGGGATATCAAATTCTAACTCATCAGTTTTCTTATTTTTTATCTGTTTTAATTTAATAGGTTCTTCTTCATCTCTTTGTTCTACTAATTTACCTTGAATAGCATATTGTAAAATGCTGTTTTTAATATCTTTTGGAAATTTTGAGTTAATTAATTCTAATTCTTTATATGATGTTGAATATCCCTCTACAAGAGACATTAATTCTTCTATTTTATCTACAATACGTTTTTGTTCTAAGAATGGTGGGAGGGGGATTAAAACAAAATTTACTTTTTCTGTACTTAAATTTTGAACAACAGAACCACTTACTGTTTTAATAAATTGAGAATACATAAAGTTTGATTTTAAAACATAATATAAATATTCTTTTAATAGTAATTTTTCATATTTTGTAATAGCTAACCAACCATCATGTATACACCCATCAATATTTAAAATATATGCTTGACCAAAACTCATAGAATTTGTTAGTAAAAGTGTACCTTTTTCAACAAATCTACTTTGTTCTTTACCATTTTTATTTATTTTTTCTTTTGATTTTTCTATATATTTTTTATTTTTATCAGTGTCTCCTATTTTAATTCAATTTACACCATTTTTTTCAGATGTGATATAGTTCTTAATTGGTCTTGGTGATGAACCTCTATAAATGTGAGAAATCCTTCCTAACCTCACTCATTTTCAAGTTTTTGGTATTTCGAAGGGGATTTCTTCTGGTTTAATTTCAAGTAAATCTTTTTGTTTTTTGATTTTACCTTCTTTAATTAATTTTGCTTTTTCTTTTTGGATTTGCTCATATAGATCCTGTGCAGATCCTTCTTCATCTCTTTGTTCTACTAATTTACCTTGAATAGCATATTGTAAAATGCTATTTTTTATTTGTTCTGGTGTCATTTAACTCCCTCAAGTTTAAACACTGTTTTTTATAAAAGAAAATTTTCTTAATATAAATATTTTAAATTAAATATTCATATTAAGAAAATTAAAACTAAATAATTTAATTTTTAGTCTAAATATTTTTCTAAATATTTAGCTAAACCTGATTCAGCACATGTATATTGTGTAATATCATCTGCTATATCTTTTAATTCTTGAACAGAATTTTGCATAGCAATTAATTTACCAATTTTACCTTTTGTTGATGCATCGTTCATTGAATCACCGAAATGAACAGCATCTTTTGGATCGATACCTTTTAATAAACAATATTTTACTTCAGCATCTCCTTTTGATACGCCTACTCTTGTGATTTCTAAACTGTTATTATCACCGGTTAAAGTAACTGTTAATCTGCCTTCAAATTTTTTAGATCATTCTTTTTCAAGTTTTAATATTTTTTTCTTAGAAACACCTCTAACAAAAGCTTTATACATATCAAAATCATTTTTGTATTCTGAATATTTTTTAGCTAAAACACCTGTTCTCTTCATTATAAATCTATAGAATCAATTACTTGCAAAAGTTTTATTTTTTGTATCTGAATTATAAATAACAACACATTTATTTTTGGCAATTTCATCAAATAGTTCTTGTGAAACTTCTTTATCGGCAAACTCTTCTGAAATAATAACTCCATTATCAACTGTTTTAGCGCCATTTCAAGCTATGTAAGACTCAGAACCTAATAAACGCGCTATATTCATTGTTCTTTCACTTACACCTCTACCAGTTGAAATCACAACAGATATTGTTTTTTGTAATTCTTTAACAACTTTTTGTGTATATTCTGTTACGCTTCTTTTTCAAAATTGAATTTCTTGTGTATCTAATGTTGTACCATCTAGGTCAACAAAAATTATTTTTGGTTTTTTCATTTTTCTCCTTAAATTTTAAATAATTGCATTTGTTCAGTATCATCTAAATGATTCAAACAACCTAGTTCTTCAATAATTTTGTATTGTGTTACATTTAAACCACTTCTTAATTTAAAGTCTTCTTTTGTTGTAAAATGTCTTTCATCTCTTGCTTTAATAACTTTTGAAGCAACTGCTTCACCTAAGCCTTTTATAGCAGAAAAAGGTGAAATTAAGGCTTTTTTATCATAATCTATTTTTCACTCATTAGCAAGGGATTTTTCAATATCTATATTAAGTATTTTAAACCCTCTAGCATATAATTCTCTTGTAATTTCTAATGTATTTAATAATGCATTATCATTTACTTTCAAATCTTTTTGATTTGAAAGTTCAAGTATTTTTAAATTTGTTTTTTTACCATTAAAATCATTAACAATGACATTTAAATCAAATTCAGATAACCTTGTTGTAAAAAATGTTGCATAGTATTCAAGTGGTTTATAAATTTTAAATCAACCTATTTTTCAAGCCATAATAACATAAGCAACAGCATGTGCCTTTGGGAACATATACTTAATTTTTTGCATACTTTCTATTGCTCACATTGGTACATTATAACTCTTTAAGATTTCTTCTTCTTCAGAAGTCATACCTTTACCCTTACGAACTTTTTCCATTATATCAAAAGAAGTTTTTTTAGGTACTCCTTTTGATATTAAAAACACCATAATATCATCACGACAAGAAATTACTTCACTTAGTTTTTTACCTTGCTCTTTAACAAGATTATAAGCATTTCCCGATCAAACACCTTCTCCGTGGGATAGTCCAGATATGGCTGTTAAATCAGCAAAACTCTCTGGTTTTGCTTCATAAAGCATTTTTCTAACAAAGTCTGTCCCAAACTCCGGTAAACCTAGTGCTCCAGTCGGTTCTCCACCAATATCTTCTGGATTAATACCGAGTGCTTGACAAGAACTAAATATTGAAACAAGTTTATCATCTTTTTCAGGTATATCTTTATTTGTATTTAAACCTGTTAATCTTTCAAGCATACGTATTGCAGTAGGGTTAACGTGACCTAAAATATCAAGTTTTAAGACGTTGTCATGAATTTTTTCAAAATCAATATGTGTTGTTTTTCAATCGCTAGCTTCATCATTTGATGGAAAGTTTACTGGTGTAAAATCTTCAACATCATATTCTTTAGGAATAATTATAATACCACCAGGATGTTGTCCTGTTGTTCTTTTAATATCTATTAACTTCGAGGATAAATAATCCATAAAATCATCAGAATATCCTCAATTATAATCAATATTAGCTGCTTTAACAAAGCCAAAAGCTGTTTTTTCTTTTATAGTTGATACAGTTCCTGCTCTAAACGAATGTTGTTCACCAAAAAGATCTCTTACATAATTATGAATTGTTCCTTGATTCTCACCCGAAAAGTTTAAATCTATATCTGGAACTTTGTCTGCATTAAACCCTAAGAAAGTTTCAAATGGGATTGTATGACCATCTTTTTTAAGTTTTATATTACATCTTGGGCAATCTTTATCATCCAAATCAAAACCAGATGTTGTTTTACAATTTTCAACAATTTCAAAATATTTACATTTGTTACATAAATAATGCGGTGGAAGCGGATTAACTTCTGAAATACCTGATAAAAAAGCTATTATAGAAGAACCAACTGAACCACGGCTACCTACAACATAACCATCATCATTAGATTTTTTAACTAAAATATGCGATATTCAATAAATAACATCAAAACCGTATTTAATAATTGGTGTTAATTCGTCTTCGATTCTTTTAAGAATCATTTCAGGTATTTGTTCACCATATATTTCTTTGGCATTCCTATAAACTAATTCAGGTAATTTTATTTTAGAATCATCAAATTTAGGTGTGTATAAATCTTTTTTAATAACTTCGATATTATCAGATACCATATCTGCAATTTTATTTGTATTTGTTATAACAATTTCTTTTATAAGTTTTTCATCGTTTAAAAAACCAAATTCATCTAGCATTTCTTGTGTTGTTAAAAAATTAAAATTAGGGACTTTTAAATTATGCGAATTACGATGATCATAAGCAAAATGTCTTGAACCACCAACTCCTTTTGAATAAATAAGTGTTTTATAAAAGATTTTATCTTCTTCATCTTTAAATCTAACATCACCAACAGCAACACATATTTTATTTTGTTGCTTAGAAAATTTAATTAAATCATTAATTAAATAATTAATATCTTCTTTTGTAAAACCTTCAGGTGTAAGTTTATATTCAAATGCAGAAGGTCTTGAAATTTCGATATAGTCAAGTTTTTTGATAAGTTCTTTTATGTTTTGATCAGATGAATAAAGCATAGCTTCTGTTAGTTCACTTCTTATACCACCAGAACCAATTAATAAATTTTTTGATTTAGGAATATCACTTCAGAATAATTTAGAAGTCTGTCCAAACATTCTTTGTGTTGAAGCAATAGATATTAATTTAAACAATTCTTTTAATCCTTCTTGATTTAGTGCTAAAACTGTTATTTGATTGTTATATACGTTTATTCTTGAATAAAACATATTTTTATTTTCCGGTAAATAATTATATAAATCATCAAAGTCTAAAATGTTAATTTTTTCAAGTTTTATTATTGCGTTAATAAAAGCGTTTGCAAGAACGTTTGCATCATAATCAGCACGGTGAGCAACATCTGAATCATATAATACATCTAAATTCTTACAAAAATCTTTTAAAGCGTGTTTTTTGTTTTCGGGAAACATTAAACGAGAAAGCATCAGTGTGTCAATGTAAGTTGTGTTAGGTTCATCTTTATTTAGTTCTGAAAATTTTTGAATTATATAATTCATATCAAAATTTGCGTTATGAGCAACAGCAACTCTATTATTTAAAAGGTCGTATATTCTATCAAGAGCATCTTTTAAACCAATACCTTGATTTAATATTTGTTCATTAGTTATATTTGTTAATTCAGAAGTAAAGTTACTAATTGGTTTTTTTGTTCTAACAAAAAACTGTTCTTCTTTAATAATTTGCCCGTTTTTCACTATACAAGCACCAAATTCAATTAATTCACCGACTTTTGCTGAAAGATTTGTTGTTTCAATATCAAATACAACATATTCTGTTTCGAGTAATTTTTGATTATTATAAGAATTTAAAAAAACTTTATTATTTTCATCTATAACATTAAAAGATACACCATAAATAGGTTTTATTTTTTCTTTTTTTAATTTATGAAACAATTCCGGAAACGCTTGTGTACTAACAATGTCGCTTATTGCAAAACTTGAATGATTATATTGTTTTACTGTTTCAATAATTTCATCAATAGATAATAAACTATCCATTGTATTCATTTTTGATTTAATATTAAGTTCTACTCTTTTTTCTTCTAATTTATCAGTTTTTAAAATTACTTTTTTTTCAAGTTTTGAAATCAAATCAATTTTAATACTTATATTTTCTTTACCGTTTCTGTTTATTTTTTTTAATCTACCTTTTACATTAACTAAATCACCTTTTTTAAACAATTCTTCTTCTTGTTCTTTTGGTATAAATTTCGTTCCAGAAATAGCATCTAATTTATTAGTAAAAGAATAATTATAAATTGAATAATTTTCTCTTTTATCTTCTGTTGATTTATAAATTTCTCCATTAAAACTAATGGGTTTATTGTCTATTTCATCAAAAGAAATTTTTTTGATTTTATTTATTTCTAAAACAGAATAATTCCCAGAATTCTTATATTTAAAATTATTTCTTTTAAAATCTGTATTAGTTTTTGTTTCTTGTTTATAATTAATTTGCAATTTAAGAAGTTCTTCCTTTGTAGGACCAGAAGGAACGAAAGATTTAATTTCTATAAAATTATCATCAATTTTTGTTTTAAAAAAACCATATTTTAGTAGACTTTTATTTATAACATCTGATATTTTTTTTATATCATAAATTAAATCTTTATTTTTAAAGTTTAAATATCAATTATCTTTATTAATATCATAAGAAATAAATATTTCTTTTTTTTCATAAAGTTCTTTTAAATTAATAAAAAATTTATTAAATGATATTTTGATAATTTTTTCGATAAAATCTTTTATTCTCTGATTTGAATTATTATAGTTTTTAATATTAAATTTTATTAAATATTTATCGCTTTTAAGTTTTTGTAAGAGTTTAAAATACTGATTTATTTCAGGAATATCATCTAAATCCAAACTAATTTCTATTATTGCTTTTTGTTCATTGTATCTATATGAATGTAGTTTTATATCTTTTAAACTTGAAAGATATTCAATATTTTCTTCTTTTGCTAATTTAATAAAATACTGATCACTATAATGCATAAAACCCCTTTATATAATTACAACTAAACTTAATAATAAGAAAACGAATGAAATGCTATCAAACCTATCTAATAAACCACCATGTTCTTTTAATAATTTAGAATAATCTTTTATACCTAATTGTCTTTTTATCAACGAAAAATATAAATCACCAATTGCTGCAAATAAAACAGACATTAAAATAAACAAACTAAATCCTGTTCTTTTTGTTGTTTTTAGTAAATTTACAAAATCGTTTATTTCGTTTTTATTTCCTGTGTTATATATAAATACAAAACTAATAATAAAAAATATTGTTATAACAAAAGAAAACAAAAAACCTTCTCATGTTTTTTTAGGACTTATTTGTGGTGCTAATTTTTTTTCAAAAAATTTACCACCAAAAAACTTACCACCTATATACCCGCTTGTATCACTAATAGTAGCTACTAAAAAACATAATAAAATATATTGTATTCCGTTAGAAATAACCAAGAAAAAAAGAAAACTTTTTAAAAATATAACTAATATAGTAAAAGTTAAAAAGAAAACAAGAGATTGTGTAATAAAATCGTCAACAACAATATTTCTTTTTAAATATATATACTTAGTTGTTAAATAATAAATTCAATTAACTGTTATTAATATATAAAAAACATAATCTTTTCATAAATATTCACTTAATAAACCAACACTTTTGTATTGAAATAAAAAATTATTGTAATTAAAAAATATATCTTGTGGTAATTTTACACCAGCAAAAACAGTAATATTTAACAAAATAGCATTAATAATTGCTAATTTTTTATTTTTGTAAAAAACATTACATAATTCATAAAAAATCCATATAAAGACACCTGATAAAATTGAAAAACTTATTGTTTTTAAAATGTAAAAAACAGTTTTGTCGACATTTGTATAAAAGTTAAAATCATACAAAATAAATCTATTAATAAATATAAAAAGGATTATAAAAATTACAAAAAAAAGACCGGGGATTAATCTATTTGTTAAAAACTTATTATTATTTATTTTTTTTATCATATTGTATAAATTATATATAAAAAAACTATATATAAATATAGTTTATTCTATTAAATATGCTTTATCATTAACTCAAACAATATCACCTTGTCTTATTTTAGAAGATTTACCTTCTGGTTTATTTCCGTTTATAGTTACTTCATTTTTTTGAAGAAAAAAAACTGTTTGACCACCTGTATCAACGGCTTTTATTAACTTAAGAAATTGAGATAATTTGATATATTCACTTTTTAATGTGATTTTCATTAATATCTTCTAAATGGTGTAATTATGTGTAAAAGATTTTTTTCATTTTCTGAAGTTATATAAATTTTGTCCAATTTATATGAAATATTAAAAATAAGTTCTTCAGTTTCAAATGTACCAACAGCGTCTTTTATAAAAGTGTAATCAACATCAATATCAATTGTTTTACCAGAGTATTCAAAATTATTTGTAAAGAAATCCGAAACACCTATTTCAGGAATTTCATATTTAGATTTTATTTCCGAATTACTAATTGAGAATTGGATTTTATTCATTTTTTCGGTACTATAAAAAATTGTTTTATTTAATATTTTTAAAACTTCGTTTTTCTTTATTTTTACAATTTGTTCATTTGACATATTTAAAAAAGGACTTATATCAACATAACTAAATTTAATAATATTTGTATAAACAACCGTATTATCATAAACCAAACCAACTTTGTCTTCTTTTATATAAAATTGAACTTTTTCTGGTAATTCTTTTGTAATAATTTTTTTAATATTCTTTGCATCAAGATTTATATTAATTTTTTCATTTATATCTAATTCTAAAAAATCTGTTGCTAATCTGAATGTATCTGTTGCAACAAATCTAATACCATTACTTTCTGATGTTAAGTTTATTGTTTTTGTTATTAAATTATTTGTTAATGAACTATTGCTTTTATCATTTCTTATTCCACAAGCAACATAAACATTATTTAGTTTTTTATAAAATTCTTGTGAATTTATTTCGTAAATATTATTTCCTGTCGAAAAATCTAAAGAATCAAAACCAGAAACATCAGAAGTTGTTAAAGTATATCTTGTTTTGTTTTCAAAAATATCAATACCTTGACTGTTCATACTAAAAGTTACTTCATTATCAAATTTCTTTAAAATATTCTTAAGTATACTAATATTTAATAAAGTTTTACCTACTTGATCAATTTTTAAATCTTTTTCATCTACTTTTATAACTTTTTTAGCGGCAGAATTTGAATTAGCTGTCATAAGAGTAAGTTCATATTCATTTAGTGAAATATAAATACTTCTAAAAGGTAAAAAAGCATCATTGCTATCAACAAAAGTTGATAAAAAATCAACAGTTTCTTCTATAATTTTTTTATTAATAATAAATTTCATAATTTCTCCAATAGTAAATTAAATATAAATTGTTAATATGTTAATAAGTATAAAAAAGTTATTTTTTTAACAAAAAAACAGTCAAAAAATAATGTTTTTATAATTTATTAACAAATTTTTTATTGTGAATAAATTTCTTAAATATGTTTATAAGTCTTTTTTTATTCTGTTTCCAGCAAGAATAATTGAACTTGAATTATCAGTTCCGTCTTTAATTTTTTTAAGAGCAACAATAACAGTTGAATGATCTTTATTTAAAATTCTTCCGATCTCAGTAGGTGATAAATTTAAAATATCATCTAACAAATAAAAACAAACATGTCTTGCTATAACAATATCTTTTCTTCTTGTTTTACCCAAAATTTCTCTTAAACTTATTTTATAATAACTTGATACAGTTTTTAAAATTCTGTCATTAGTTATATTTCTATCCTTTTTTATTTCTTCATTTAAAATCTTTTGAACTACTTCAAGTGAGTCTTGGTTTTCCAAAAATTTATTTTTGTAATGAGCTATTTTTCAAGAAACACCAATAAGGCCAGTTATAGAATTTTTATAAGAAATAACAAAACTTTTTGCTTCTTTACTTAGTAATTTATGATCGAATTCCTTTTGTTTTAGATAAAAATCTAAAAAGTTTATAAAATCAATATCTTGTGGTTTTTTAATAATTGTGTTAAATCCAGTTTGTAATCTTGAATAAATTGTGTTATCAAATATTTTTTCAAATTCATACGTTCTTAGGTTACTTGAAATAACTACTAATTTATTATTATTTATTCTTTCATCAATAATTTGCTTAACAAAGTTCTTAGTTTGTTTTTTATTACCTTCACCAAAAACGTGAAAATCATCAAAAATAACAAAATCTAAATTAATAATTTTATTCAAAAAACTTAATATTTTATTATTATCATTCTGTTTTATTAATTCTGAAATTTGTCTTGTAAAAAAACTTGGATCAATATAAATACCTTTTTTATTATTTTTAATTAAAGAGTTACCAAGAGCGTGTAAAAAATAAGTTTTACCTAGACCGGATTCACCAGAAATTATTAATAGTTTAATATCACTACTTCCTTCTGATACCATTTTACATATATCATAAGTTTCTTTATTATATTTACTACGTAATATAACATCAAAAACAATTTCTTTTTTTATATTATCTTTTAATTCTATTTCAAAATCAGCAACATTTTGTAGTTTGATAACATCATTTTTTGTATTTTCTTTTTTGATAACATTATCATTTGTTTTTTTAGAAAACAAAGGTTTTTTTATTCTAGTTTCTTCAAAATCCCATGAATGACCATTTTTTAAAGTATTAACAATATCATTTAAAATATCTGAAAAATGATTTTTAATAAAAGTTTTATCACTTTGTTTTATTTCATTTTTTGAGCCAAAATAAATAACATTATTTTTAATATCTTTTATTAAAAAATCTTTAAAAAAAGTTTGAAAAACCATATTATCTTCAATTTTTCTTCTTAACAAATTTTTTAATTCATTATTTAAATCATCATATTGTAAAAAATCTTTTTCTCCTAGAATATTCATAAATAAAATTATACATTTAAATATATAAATAAGTAAGTTTTTTACATATAAAAATAACTATTTTACAAACATTTTAACAACAAATAATTAACAATTTATTCACTTTTTATTAACAAATAAAAATAAAGATTTTAATAAAAAAATAATATTTTATAATTAAATATTATGAGTCAAGAAAAAGAATTTTTTAATGGTTTTGAAGTTTTTTATTTTCAAGGAAAGATCACAAGATTTATAAAAGGTGATTCAGGTTCGCCATATGCACTTTGTTTATTTAGGGTTGAAAACGCAAAAGAAATTGTTTTATATTCAACTAATCAAAGACCTAAACTTTTTGAAAAAGTTGAAGTCAAAGTATACAAAAAACCATATAATGGTAAAAATAATACTTATACACTAATAAGTTTTATACCTGTTATAGAGGAGATAAATCCAACAAAAGAATTAGAAGACATTTTGTTAAAAATACCAAAAATAGGTAAAACTTCTGTTTCTAAAATAACAAATGCAGGAATTATCGATTTTTTTAAGATTTTAAATTTAGAAACAACTCAAAATACACACTATGATTTTATTAAACAAGAACAATTCGAAAACATTAAAAAATACTATGATAAAAATTACGAAAAAATAACAAAAATAATTAATTCTTTTAATAATGATCCAGAACTGCTAAAGAAAAATAATCAATATTTTTATCCAAACAATTTACAAAACTTCTATGAATTTTTAAAAACCAAACATAATGGAACCTTCGATTTTCAAGAGATCTATTTAAAACTTCCTGAAAAAATTTATGATTTGTATTCAGTTGACAAACAAGATTTTAACAATGTTGATAAATTTGCAATGTGATTAGGTGTTGATAAATTTAATAAAATAAGAGTTAAAAATTATGTTAAACTTACTTTAAAAGATTTAGAGAATAATAATTCAACTTACATAAATTATGATGATATTTTAAGAAGGTTAAGATTAAACAATTTGTTTATGCACTCTCAATATGTTCAAGAAACATATCTAAATGAAATCACTTCGAATGAAATAGAATTTAGCCATATTTTAGATAATGTTTTACAAGAAATGGTAAATAATAACGAATTAATACTTTATTACAATATTAATCCTAATTATAAATATTCTCTAAAAATGTTTTGTTTATATGAAACATACTTAAAAGAGAAAAACATTATTGAAAAACTTTTATTTTTAACAAAGAGTCAACCCAAAATTTTTAAAACTTTAGTCAAAAAAGATATTGATAAACTGTCTGATGAGCAAAGAATTGCTTATAATAATTTTTTATCTAAAAACATATCTTTTATTGTAGGTGGCCCAGGAACTGGAAAAAGTTTAACAATTGATCATATTTATAAGACCTTAATAAAAAATAAACAAAAAAATAATGAGGATTTTGTTATTCTAACACCAACAGGTAGAGCAGCAACAAACTTAATGTTAAAAGGTTCTACAAAAGCAAGAACAATCCATAGTTTTTTAGGGATAAAAGATGATGATGATACTTCAACAAAATCACCATCAGATTTTGAAGGTATCCAAACTATAATTATCGATGAGTTTAGTATGGTAAATGTAAACATATTTAATAAATTATTAAATATGTGTGAAAATCTCAAGAAACTAGTAATTGTAGGCGATATAGATCAATTACCAACAATTGGTCCCGGGGATATGTTGAGAGAATTTTATGAATCCAATTATTTCACGTTTACAACACTTACAAATAATTTTAGATCAGGAAATAGTTCAAATATTCATGAATATTCAAAATTAATTAACAATGTTTATGTATATAGTAAAGAATTAAAAAACGAATTTGATGATTATTGTTATGTTAATGATATAAAAGATTCTTACTCAAATGATAACTTACCAAAAGAAGAAGTTTATGAAAAAATGTTAATTGATAAACATGATTCTTTATTAAACACTAAAGGTCTTGATTTTGTTTTTTTTGATAGTAAATTAACTAAAAAGAAACGTGATGATTTATTAAATAAAACATTCGAAAAATCAGTACAAAAATTTGGTATTGAAGAAACAATTATTTTAAGTCCTAAATACTTGGGTGATTTAGGAATTGATAAGTTAAATAAAATTTTTCAAGATTTATATAATCCCAACGGAAAAATTGTATTTGTTTATAATCAAAATAATCCCAAAGACCATTTAAGAATTGGTGATAAAGTAGTGCAACTTGTAAACAGAAATGAACAAAATGTTTCAAATGGGGATATAGGTTTTATTGATTCTGTTGAATTTATTGATAAAAAAGAATATATAGTTGTTAGATATAGTTCGCAAAAAAGTGATTTTAATTATATAAAATATACAAAAGATGAAGCAAGGTCTGAATTAAGTTTAGCATATACGATTTCAGTTCATAAATTCCAGGGTTCAGAAGCTAAATCAGTTTTATTTATGATAGATAATTCTCACAAAACGATGTTGTCTAAAAAACTTGTTTATACAGCAGTGTCAAGAGCGAAAAATAAATTAACAATAATAGCAAATATTGAAAACTTTTTCTCACATATATTTTTAGAAGAATTTAAAAAAGAAGAAGTTATTTTCACTAATATCAAAGAATTTCTTAAGGAGTTAAAATGAAGTTAATAGTTGGATTAGGTAATCCTGGAGAAGCTTATAAATACACAAGACACAATGTAGGTTTTCTGGTTGCTGACATAATAGCAAAAAAAACAGGATTAAAATTTCAAAAAAGCAAGTTTAATGGCGAATTTGTCAAAACAGATGATTTTATTTTAGCTAAGCCCTTTACATATATGAACTTATCAGGTGTATTTATTAAAGAAGTAGCCGATTTTTATAAAATTGATATTTCAGATATTTTAATTATCCATGATGAAAAAGATCTTGATTTAGGACAAAGTAACCTTAAAGTTGGTGGTTCTGGTGGTAGTCATAACGGTGTTAAAAGTGTTATTAACTCATTTGGTGGTGATACCAATTTTAAAAGAATTAAAATTGGTATTAGAGAAGAATTTTTAGGTGAATTAAGAGACTTTGTTTTAGGTAAGTTTTCAAAAGAAAGTTTTAATAAACTTATACCAATTTTAGATGAAGCAGCAGATGCATCTTTATCATTTGTTTACAATGATGTCAAAATTGTTATGAACAAATATAATCAAAGAAGAAATAATGAACCAAAATAAAATATTGATTGCTGTTAGTGGTGGTCCAGATAGTATGTTTTTATTAAATTTGTATAAAGATAAAAACATAGTTGTTGCAACAGTAAATTATAATCAAAGACAAGACAGCTACAATGATGTAAAAATTGTTAGAGAATTTTGTAAACTTTATAACATAAAATTTTATTTACTTGAAAAACAAAAAAGTGATTATACATCTGGTAATTTTCAAAAATGAGCTCGTGAACAAAGATATGTATTTTTCAAACAAATTTATGATCAAGAACAATGCAACAAGATCTTAATAGCTCATAATAAAGATGATTTTATTGAAACATCTATTATGCAACACAAATCCAAAAAATATACAATGTTTTATGGAATAAAGAAAAATAATTATTTATATGGAATGAATATTGAAAGGCCTTTATTATATAAATATTGAAAAGATACTATTTTTAAAAAATGTGTTGATTTAGGAATACCTTTTTATGTTGATTACACAAATAATGAACCCAAATATAATCGTAATGAAATAAGGTTGAAAAATTCAAAAAAGAAAATTTTTAAATTTTATTTTTATTGAAAAACAAGATTAAAAAACATTTTTTTAATTTATAAATCTAAAAAAATTAATAAGGAATATGAAGATTGGCAAAAAAACAACTTCAATCAAGATTTTTTTCTTGAACTTAATCATCAAAAAGAATTAGTTTATCATTATATCAATACTTTTTTTGATGGTATTAATTTATCAAGTAAAAAAATAGATAACATAATTAAGTTTATTTTATCTAAAAACAGAACACAAAAATTTAAATTATCAAATTCTATTTATCTTTATAAGAAAAAAGGAAATTTGATTAATAATAAAGTATAATATAAAATATTAAAAAGGAGGAAAATGATTAAAAATTATAAAAAATATATAATTATTGGTGTAATTATAGCTTTAATAATTGCTATTGTTTTATGATTAACAATTGGTCAAAAACAAAGTTTTACCGAAATAAAATTAAGTCAATTAATAAGCAATATAAAATTTGCTAGTGAAGATACCAATGATGCAATTTATTTTAAAAATATATCAGTTAATACATATGCAAACAACATTACAGGAATATTTGTAAATGGTGATACCACATTAACATTTGTTACAAATGCACCTTTTGGTATTTTAAATAATTCATTTAGTAATGATGTTTATCCATTTATTGATAAAGCATTAAGAAGTGCATCTGAAATGGGTATTTATGAAACAGCGCCACAACCAAAAGATAATGTTTTCTTATCATTCTTTATTTCTTTATTCCCAACAATAATTTTCATTCTTTTCTTATATATCATATTTAGAGCACAATCTAAAATGATGAATGGACAATCTGGTGGAATGTTAGGAGACAAAAATCCAGCACAAATAGTTAAATCGGATAAAAAGTTTTCTGATATTGCAGGAAATAAAGAACCAATTGAAGAAATAAGAGAAATAGTTGATTATCTTAAAAATCCTAAAAAATATGAAAATGCAGGTGCAAGAATGCCAAGAGGTATTTTACTTGGTGGTCCGCCAGGGACAGGAAAAACACTTCTTGCAAAAGCAACAGCGGGTGAAGCAGAAGTTCCATTTTTCTTTGTTTCTGCTTCGAATTTTGTTGAATTATTTGTAGGTATGGGGGCCAAAAGAGTTAGACAAGTTATTGCAGAAGCAAGAAAACATTCTCCAGCAATTATTTTTATTGATGAATTAGATGCTATTGGTAGAACAAGAGGTAGTGGTATTGGTGGTGGTCATGATGAACGTGAACAAACATTAAATCAACTTCTTGTTGAAATGGATGGTATTAAAGAAAATTCAGGATTACTTTTTGTAGCAGCTACAAACAGAACAGACGTTTTAGATCCTGCGCTAACAAGACCGGGTCGTTTTGATAGAGTTATCACTGTTGGGTTACCTGATGTTAAAGAAAGAGAAGAAATTCTTAAACTTCATGCTAAAGGAAAAAGATTTGCTTCTAATGTTGAATTTAGTAATATAGCAAAAAGAACACCTGGTTTTTCTGGTGCTCAACTTGAAAATGTTATTAATGAATCAGTTTTATTAACAGTTCGTGAAAACTCATCAGTTATAACTCTTGAAATTATTGATGAAGCTATTGATAGAGTTATGTCTGGTCCAGCTAAAAAATCTAGAACAATTACACAAGAAGAATTAACAATGGTTGCTTATCATGAAGCAGGGCATGCCGTTGTTGGTATAAAAGTTCCAGGAGGAAATAAAGTTCAAAAAATAACAATTATTCCAAGAGGACAAGCAGGTGGTTATAATTTAATGATGCCTGAGCAAGAAAAGTATAATTATACAAAAGAAGAACTATTAGCTTCTATTGCAAGTTTTATGGGTGGTAGAGCAGCTGAAGAAATTATTTATGGTGAAAATAGAATTTCAACCGGTGCTTCCGATGATATTAATAAAGCTACTTCTATTGCAAGAAGAATGGTTACAGAATTTGGTATGAGTGACTTAGGTCCAATTAAATATTATGATGAATCTGGTAGTCCATTTTTAGGAAAAACTCTTGCAACAAGTTCATCAATTTCAAATCAAATTAGTCATGAAATAGATCTTGAAATTAGAAAAATAATTACAGAAGCAAAAGAACTTGCTTTAAAAGTTATTAAAGAAAACAAAGATTTACTAGAACTTATTAAAACTTTACTACTCAAAAAAGAAACAATTATAGCTGAAGAAATTAATTATATTGTTAAAAACAATAAACTTCCAGAAGAAAATCAAGAACAAGAAAAAAACAAGAAATTGTTTATGATTTAGATGAACTAATTGCTTCTACTGAAGAAATTATTGAAGCAAAACCAGAAGAAAGCGACAAAAAAACAGAAATATAAAATTTCTGTTTTTATATTAGTTTTGAATATAATTACCTTTTGAATCTTTCATTTTACCTGTTACAGCTAAAATGATGTCGATTAAATATCATATTCCAGATCCGCCAAAGGTTAGTAGTTTTAAAATACCTAAACCTACTCTTCCTGCATAAAATCTGTCAACTCCTAAACCACCTAAGAAAATAGATAGTAATATTAGAACTGTTCTATCTTTTGAAGATTTCATATTTCTCCTTTATTTTTTAAATAAAATGCTTAAAGCATCAGAATTTCTTTTCTTGTTATCAATATTTTGATTAAATTTAACTTCTTCAATTATTTTTTTTGGATTTTCATCCTCAGTTGCTTCCATTAGTTCTTCTTCATTATTTATTATTGTTTTGTATTTTTTATTATGTGCACTATAAACTATTAAAAGGAATGAATATCAAATTAACATTAGTAAAATTCAAGGAAAACTTATCACTAAAAGTATTTGCAAAGCGATAAATCATCTTGATTTATATTTATTTTTATTTCAAGTATCTTGTAAATGGTAATATAGTGTCAAAAATGAAACAAAAAAGAATGATACAATACCAAAAGTAACGAATATAACCATTGTGTTTATCATATTTATAGTTTCAGCAAAAGTCATATTATTAAAATAAACTTTCTTACTAAATCCTATATATGTACCAGCACTTACTAAAAAACAAAAAATTGTAAATAAGAAAGTAAAAGCAAATATTTTTACCATTAATTCTTTTGATAAAGTGAATTTTTTTGTTTCAAAAATCAAGAAACTATGATTATTTTTACCTTCTCTAACTTTGTTTAAAACTAATAGAAAATATCCTATAATTAAAAAAGTAACTGGAATAAATGATAAAAATACAAAAAATATTTGTAAAACTATATATCGTGTATGTGGATATTTATTTTCAACTTCTTCAATATTATTCCTTTCACATAGTCTGAAATATAAAATTATTAATGATAAAACAACTGCAGCAACTCAATTTAAGAGATAAAGAGTTATGAAAATAAAAAATAAAATTCAAACCCCTATAATATATCTCAAAGCAATAAAAATGTGTATAGGATTATTATAATAATCATTAATTTTATAAACATCGCTAAGCGCACTGTTTATATTGTGAAAAGTTTTAATGTCTGGTCATTTAAATTCAAAATATACTCTTTTTGGATCATATATATCAAGACTTAAAACAAGACCTTCGAGTATTATTAAAAATAATAAAAATAAATTAATTGTCAATAAAATCCCAAAAACTTTATTGAGTTTTTTTACAGTGGGACTTACTTTATTATTAATAAAACTATTAGTTATATCATCTTGAATCATAAAGTATTTCATCTGTATCTTGGTTTTTTATTTTACCTTTTGTAACTTGAAGTCTAACTTCATCACCATTTTCTAATGTAGCTCATCACGAAGTTTTATTTTCTTTTTCGTTATTTGTGAGATGGTGACAAATGACAAGGTTTGTTTTTCTACCACTTCCATTTCTTGAAAGTGGGATAATATGATCTACATCTCAACCAAATTCAGTTTCGGTACCGTATTGATCGAAATGTATTTCATATCTTGTATAGTCACGAATTACTTTTTTATTTCCGTATCTTTCTTTTCAAAGTTTTTGTGCGTTTTGTTTGTTAATGTCCATAAAAGGCCCCCTTAATTATATTAATAAAAAAATATAGTTTTCTCAAACTATATTTATCATTTATATTAAACAACAAAAAAACTCTAAATATATAGATTTAAAGGTGTTTATACTTTGTATATTAGATAAATTATATTAATATAGAACGTATAAAGTTGTTTAAATAGATAAATATAGCTATTTTATAAATAATTATTTATTTAGTTTTTGAATTATTGGATTCATTTGATTTGATCTATTGTCATTGTTTTGTTTGTAAGAAACATTATTAGGGTTTTTTACATTTGATCTTTGATCATTAGATTTGTTTTTCATAAAAGCTCCTTCAAAAATATTATATATATATATATATATAAACCAAGCAGAAAAATAAGACAATTTGAATTATATATTTAGTCTTTTTTTAAAATGTAAAAATTTAATATAATACTAAAATATTTTTATATTTTTAATTTTATAGGAGAAAAATGTGGAATTTATTTAAAGAAGTCTGACGTTCACTTTTTAAAAACAAGGTTGTTCTTGCAGGATTAACTTTGTTAGTTTTTATTACTTCTGGCGTTTTTACGGTATTACATGATACTGCTAAATCTATGTCAAAACAAAGAGATGATTATAAAAAACTTTCAAAGTCACATAACCTTACAGTTGATTACAATTTACCTATTCAAGGTGATACATATAATAATGGTTATTTTATTAATGGTTTAAGTAGAGAACAAGGTATATCAACATATAATAAACCAATTAAATATGAAACAAATGAATTAATTAAGAAAAAAAATAAAATTTTAACCGATAATATTAAAGATAAATATGTTCCTATTAATACATTTTTAAATTCTAAAAATGAATATGCAAATAAATACATTAAAATTTCAGACTTTATAAACTTATATAATACATATGATCCAGAATCTCCTGAAAATAGTTTTTTATCATTAGATTTTTCACAACAAAAAAAATACTTTAAATTAAAAAATAATAAAAAGTTTACTCTTTATACAAAAAATAATAATAATCAATATGAAGAATCACATATCGAAGTTAAAGTTAATAAAAATAAAGTTTTCACCCTTGATAAAGAGTATTTATTAAGAGATATTGTTTATATAACAAATGATGAAGAAAAAGATGTTTTCTTTTCGCGGGTATCTGCACTTTTTGTTAATGTTGAAACTAATGAGTTAACTTTTGATGTTTTAAAAGGACATAATTGAGAAAAAGACGGTATTGGATATAAATTAGATTCTCTTAAAATAGTAAATTTATTAGGGTTTAACACTTTAAACGATAGAGATTTGGTTTATAAAAGAGATAATACAATTAATCCTATTTTAATAAATATAGAAGAGACTGATAAAATAAATGATTTTCTTCAAAAAAGTTTAAATAATACTCTTAATTATTCAGATATTTTTAAGGAAGAAGCAACATTTAATAAAAAAGAAGTTTTTAACTTTGAAAAAGAAATAAATTACACAATACCATCAGAATGAGCTATCATTTCTTATGATAAAACATATTATGAAAGATTACATTATGAATCAACTTTTATAAATGATTTTAAAGAAAAATGATCTGGTTCTTACAAAACATTTATGGAAAATCTTATTTCTGAAAATAATGGTGTATTACCAAAAGAATATCAAGACTTTTCATACTGAAATAAAGAAATAGTAAATTTTTCAATCCCTTTTGTTTCAAATGAAAACAGTGAAATAGTTGAAGGTCAACCAGAAATTTTAAATAAAACAAATTTAGTTTTACAACAAGATGAAATTTCAAAAGTTAAATTAATTTTTTCACCTGAAAACAAAATAGAACAACCTGATGTCAATTTTGAAAAATACAATTATCAAGACACTAAAACAATTCAAGAAATTGAAAATCTTAAAAAAATAACAACTTCACAATATAATCAAATAGTTGATAAGGATTGAGTTCAAAAAGTATTCAACAAAATTAAGGCGGGTGCTTTAAGTGTTATAAAAAAAGAAATTTATCAAAATATAGAAGAAAAAGTTGGTCAAGAAAATATTGGTATAAGACAATCAATTACTATCGATTCTTTTTCAGATGAAAAAGAAAAGAAAGTTTATCATTTTGTTAATGTAGGTGATGACCAAAATTCAATTCAAGGAATAAAAAATAATTTAAACTTACTTATAAATAGAGATATAAAAAGTAGTTTAAATGATAAAGAAATAAACCTAAGTAAATTCTTTTTAAGTCATCAAATATCACCATTTATATCAAATATTATTATTCAAAATGTTTTATTTAACGTTTTCCCTGATCCTAAATATATTAAACTAGATTTTGAGTTTAATAAAGTTTCAATAATAGATGAAGTAACAAAAGAAACAGATTTTTATCAAAACGGTAAAGTTATAAAACTTGCTCATTATTTACCAAAAGAAAATTTATCTAAAGAAGAATATAATAAATTTGCAGAAATTGGTTTATTTATTAAAAATACAGATGAAATAATTGTTGTTAAACCAGAATATGATAATAATTCTCAAATCCAAGGTTGAAAAAATTATTATATTGAAGGATTAAAAAACTCACTTTTTAAAAGAACAGATTCTGCTTCTTTTGAAACTTGATTGTTTAAAAATAATTTAACATTAAAAGTTGAAGTTGGTGAAGAAGGTTGAGCAGAACAATCATTAACTTACAAGAATTTACTTTATGTTCCATTTATTTTTAGAGCACCGTCAAATGATATTTTAAATCAAGCTTTAACAGAAAGTAATTTAAAACTAGCTCTAAGTTTATTAGAAAAGAATTTCTTTAACTCTGACCTATATAAAAAAGGTTTTATTAAACAAGATGTTTTAATCTCTTTCATTAAAGCCGCAGATTATTCAATTCAAGAAAATAATTTTGCAAAGGTATTTGCGACAGGTAATTTTAATCTTAATATCTTACCTAAAATGATTTTTGATTTGATTTATTTTATGACTCAAAATAACAATAATGATCATTTCAAAAAATTAATAGTTGACTTCTTAGAAAATATTATTTCATTGGTGAAAACTAAACCAAGTGAAGAAGAAAGAAAAGAATATTTAGCAAAAAATATTATTAATGTTTTTAATTTTGTTGAAGTTTTAACAAGAACAAAAATATCAACCGCATCAGAAATTAAAAATATTTTAAATGCATCAAAAGATATAGTTGGTTTATTAGAAATAATCACTCAATTTATTAAAAATGTTGATTTTATTAGTTTTACAAATAAAGTTAACAATTTCTTTTTAAATAAATATAACAAAAAAGAAATTGTAGATGGAGTTGAATATCAAAGAAAACTAAGTTTATTTGATATTGTTATTTGATTACTTGAATCAATTGATCAAAAGAATCTAAAATCAACTTTAATTAGAATAATAGACAATTTAGACAAAGATTTATTATTAGATTTCAATTCACCAGATAATCCATTAAGTTTTATTTTAAAAACCATCCCTGAACCACTAAGAAAAATTTTAGTATTAATTGATGCACATCCTAACTCAAGCGAAAGTTATAGTAATGTTATAAATGGGGTTAAATTTTTAATCGAAATATTTGATGTTGATGTATTTATTAAGGAATTAAAAAGTAGTCTAAAATCTCAAACACATAGTTTTACAACTGATGAAAAATCATTATTAACAAACTCAGCTCAAAAAATAACAAGACATACAATTATCAATTCTTTATCAAATACCGATATTGAATTTGCTGTTTTAAAAGCATTTTTTAATACACCAGGATCAAGTCAAATTATTAAAGAAAAAATAATTGAGATTTTCAACATTTCTTCTTTAGGAAGACATATTGAAATTAATGAAAATGAATTTTTATCTGTTCCTGCTTCTGATGAGAACAAATTAGACTTCTTTGATTTATTAGAATTTTTTAGCAATTTTAATGTTCTTGATACAACAGAAAGTTATTTTGACAAAATAGAACAATTTATTAAAAAGTATGAAAATAATGACAAAATAGTTTTTAATGAACTAACAAGAAATGAAAAAGATATTGCTTTGAAGTTTTTTAAATGAACAAGTAATGATATTATTTTTGATCCAAAAAATAATGAAACAATTAAATCTTGAAAAGATATAGTTAATGTATTAAAAAACGACCCAAATGATATTTATAAAGAAGATATTAAAAATAAATTTGGATTTTTAGCAAGTGAATATTTTAAATTCAAACCAGATCAAAATAAGTTAAATACATTTTGAAATCTTATAAATACATTGTTTTCTAAACTAATCAAAGTAGATGAAAATAATTATGATTATTTTAAAAGTTTATATCCTATTTTAAAGGTATGATTTAAACTATTCTCTGAGCAAGGTGTAGATTTTAGTAGTAAAATATTTTTTGCAGACGAATTACTTAAATTTATTAACTCTGAATTTGTAATAAATGAATTTAATTCGTTTGAATTATTCCAACCAGCAGCGTTAAATATCGCTAGTTATAATAAAACTAATTTTGGTATATCTCGTTCATTAGCAAATCCAGATAAAATGGCTGAATATTTCTTTGAATACAAAAATAATCAATTTGTTAAAAAAGAATTAAATGATTTTATTAATAAATTTGAAAATAAAGATCAAATTGTTAATTTTATTTTAAATAACAAATTTATATTAACACAAAATATTGCTTATATTGCTTCAGCACAAAAATACTTAGGTTTTTCTGATGATGATATAAATTTCAAAAACATTACTCTAAAATATAAAAATATATTATCAACAGTTGTTAATTCATTAATTGAACTTTATGCAACAAATGCTAATTTCCAAAAATATTTTAATGAAATTAACTTTATTTTAACAAATGATTTTAATAGTGTTTCGATTGAAAGACTAGGTATTTCAGATGTAATTTTAAATCCTGTATTATTAAGACAGAATCCACAAGTTGTTTTATGATATTTTGCAGATACAAATAACGTTGGAGATGATTCAATAACAAACTCAAATATTGCTTATTTAATTAAAGATAAAATAATTAATTTTGAAGATTTAGTCACAAATAAAGAAAAAGGTATTCAATTTATTAATTCTTTATTTACTGAAAAAACTTTCTTACCTAATGTTGAAAGTGAAGTAAATAAATCATTAGCGATTGATGAAAACGTATTTAGTAACTTAAAAGAAAAAGTTGAATTAAACAAAGAAGATTATCAATTTTTTGGATTAGACCTTTATGAAGTATTAATAGGTATTTTAGACTCTGTTACATCATATACTGTCTGAGATAATGTTTTAAACTTTAATCAACCAGCTTCATATGTTGCAAAAGTTAATTATGCATTTTTAAAAAACAATAATAAAGAGATTTATGCAGGTGCTATACCTAATAATCCAATTGAAGTTTTAAGATTAATTAAATCTTTACCAGATAAATATTTAATTTCAGTTAATGAATCTAAATATATTATTATCGGTGATGATATTTCATATGATTACTTTTATCCAGTAATTGATGAAGCAAATCTTCAAGTTAACACAAATGATCAAGCTATCATCTATGTTAATCAAAATGGTTTTGATAGAATAAAACAAGCATATTTAGGAACTCTTGTTAAAGAGTATCTAACAGTTAATTATGCAAATAAAACAGAAAAAGAATTAACTGAATATAAAAATAATTTAAATGAATATATTTTACAAAAAACAAATGATCCATTAAAACTACAAAGAGTATATTTAAGTACTGAATTAGATCCAATTAACCCTGAAAGAAGTTTAAGAGTTTCTATTGTTGAAAATCTTACAAATTCTGTACAAAAAGTTTCAAATGTTTTACTTATAATTTTAGTTAGTTTAGTAGCTATATCTATTATTTTTATCATCAAAAGGTATATTGCTGGTAAAAATAAAGTTATTGGTATTTTAATTGCACAAGGTTATACACCATTACAAATTTCACTTTCATTATCTGTATTTGGTTTATTTACAATCTTAGTTGGTGGGATTTTAGGTTATACAACTGGATTTTTACTTCAAGGTGTAGGTGTAAAAATATTACAAAACTATTGAACAGTACCAGTTGAAACACTTAATTTTTCATTTATCTCATTTGCTATAAACTTACTTGTGCCTTTGGCAGGAATGGTTGTGCTTATTGTAGCAATAGCACTGAGAGCATTAAGATTTAAATCTATTGACTTAATGTCAGGTATAACAGAAGTTAAAACTAATAACTTATACTTTAAATATCAAAAACTTTTTGAAAAAGCAAATATTAAAACTAAATTTAGTTCTTCCCTTGTCTTTAACAGTTTTTGAAAACTATTTTCATTTGGAATTTCAGTAGTTTTAGCCAGTGTTACAACTGTTTTTGGTTTTGCAACATTTGGTGTGTTCCAAAAAACAATTGATAATACATATAAAAATAGAAACTTTAACTATAAATTTGATTTAACTTCGCCCACAAGACAAGGTGGGCCAATTAATACTTATTCATTAGATAACTTAATTGATGATATTTATGTACCTGTAGGTTCTTTATCTGAGTATAATAAATATCAAAGTGACTATTTCTCTTCTGGTTATTCATCTGCTATTAATGTGGATGGAGCAAACGGTAATCCAAATCCATTTAATGGACACGTTATTACTCAATTTTCAGTAAGTATTAACATAACATCGGATGTTATTTCAATTGATCCGTTTTCACTTGTGTTTAACAGTTTACCAGATACACAAAAAGCAAGAGTTTTAAAAACTCGTGATATAGTTGGAAATGCATTGATGAAAACTCAAAAAGGATTAATTTTTGAGGAAAATAGTAATTTTGTTGACTTAAACAAAACTTATGAAAATGGTTTACGTGCATTTTTCCAATATATTCCAGATATTAACGATGTCAAAAATGGTAGATTTTACAGACTCGAATGAAACGATGAAGAAGGTAAATATTTACACAAAATCATTTCTACAACAGAATTTAGAAATGAATATAGAGAGTTTTTAATTAATGGTTATAAAGAAATTAAAAATGATATTGATGCAGCTGATTTCTTTGTTTCATTTAATACTTTATTATTTGAACCTGGTGAAGATGAAAAATACACTTATGTAGATTCTGAATATAAAAATGAAAAAATCAGACTTTACGGATACCAAAAGGATTCTGCACAAATTAAAATTGAAAATAATGGAGAAAACTTACTTGAAAAAATCAATAATCAATTTGAAGCAAATAATTTTGATTTAAACAAGCCAATTCCAATTGTTATTAACAAAGTTGTTTCAGATAAGTTTAAATTATTTAATAATTCAACATTTAAATTAAAAGTTAAAAATCACGTCGATAGATTTTCTCTTAATCTTGAAAAAGAACTCGGAAATAGTTCTAAGCAAGAAGATATTAATCAAAAAATAAACAAAGAGTATGAATTTATTGTAGTTGGTATTAATCAAACATTTATTAATAATGAATTTATTATTCCTAAAAAAGCCGCTGATTTCTTAACAGGTATTGATGAAATTGTTGAAGAAAAAGTTGCTAAATTTAAAGATAAATTACCAGCAGATTTTGATAAAGAAAAATATAAATTTAATGGTCTATTTTCACAAAATGAAATACCAAAACAATTAATTAATGCTACTGGATTGTATTCAGTTTCAGGTTATGGTGGATCAATTGATAAATTTAATATTTCAAATACATCAGATAAAGATAAAAAAGATTTCTTTGACGCTTTATTTGGTTCACAAGAAACAGTACAAAACCTTAAAACACCCGGATTATTAATTCGTTTAGGCTATTCAAATGAAGAAGTAGCTAAATTCTTAGAAAAAGATTACAATCCTAATAAAGATGATTTTAGAGATATTTATAATAATGCAAGAAACGTTCCAGATGCATATATTAATAAATTAGCTGATATTTTTGAAAACCAGATGCATATTCCGCTTGCTTATACTCTTGAATCAAAAAGTATTGAAGTAGGATTTACATTATCAATTGCAAATACAGTGCAAACAATTGTGACAATTGTGACTATTTTAAGTTTCCTTGTTTCAATAATTATATTAATAATTATTTCAACAATTTTAGTTAATGAAAACGAAAAGAACATAGCAATATGGTCAATTCTTGGTTATACCAATAAAGAAAAAATCAAAATGTTCTTTGGTATTTATGTGCCATTTATTATCATTTCACTATTGATTGCATTGCCAATTGCATTCGGATTTATGTTATTGTTTAATGCGTTCTTAACAGCGTCAGCATCAATATCTGTACCATTAACAATTAATTTTGTGACATTTATTTCAACTGTATCTGTTGTGTTTGGTGTATTTATAGTTACAACAGCGCTTGCTTGATTTAATATAAACAAAATAAAAGCTATTGACTTATTGAAAGGTAAATAAAATGCAAAAACAAAATAATATTAAAGATGAATTAATAAAAGATTCTGAAACACCTGAACAAAAACCAGTTGAAGAAGTTACTGTTGTTGCAAAAGGTAAAGGTAGCGCTAAAATTAATAAAAAAAATGTTTTTGAAATCCTTGATTCTGAAGATAATTCTAATAGATTACAAGTTGATAGTTACATTGCTCGTAAATTAAGAAAAGCATCGAATAAAAAAAGACCTAAAGATGAGTTTTTTAACAAAACGAATAGTGAAGGAAATATTATTGAAGTTCAAGGAGTAAGTAAATATTATTTATCAGGAAACATAGTTTCAAGAGTTTTAAAAAATGTTTCACTTGAAATTAAAAAAGGTGAATTTGTTATGATCTTTGGTAAGTCTGGTGGTGGAAAAAGTACACTTTTAAACTTAATCAGTGGACTTGATAGACCTTCTCGTGGAAACGTTATAGTGTGTGATACTAACTTACCTTATTTAAGTGATAATAAACTTACCTTGTTTAGAAGAGCACATATTAGTTTTATCTTCCAAAACTATAATTTACTTCAAAATCTAAACGGTTTTGATAATGTTAAAACTGGTGGGTATTTACAAAAAGATCCAGCAAAAAAATTAAATATAGATGATTTATTTAAAGAATTTGGATTAGAAGAAATTAAAGATAAATATCCTTCACAAATGTCCGGAGGACAACAACAAAGGATTTCGATTTTAAGAGCTCTTGCTAAAAACTCTGAAATTATCTTTGCTGATGAACCGACAGCAGCCTTAGATGAACAAACCACAAGTTTAGTATTATCTTATCTTTTTGATATTAACAAAAAATACAATACCACTATTGTTATGGTTACTCATAATCCTCATATTGCTAACATAGCTGATAAAATTGTTTATGTGAAAAATGGTAAAATCAAAGATGTTAAGATAAATAATAATCCTTTACATCCAAGTACTCTGAATTGAGAAAACTAAAAATTTAATGAAAAAAGTGCAAAATGCACTTTTTCTTTTTAGTTTTTAATCAAAATAATATAATTAAATTAATTATGTTTAAGGAGTGTTATGAGTAAGTTTTTAAAGCCAGAGATTAGGTTTGAAGGGTTTGATAGTGAGTGAGAAAAAATATGTTTAAAAGATTATTGTGAATTTTTAAACGGTAAAGGACTTAGCCTTGAAGAAGTAAAAAAATATGGATTTGTAAAATGTATACATTATGGTAGTTTATACACTGATTATGGAATGGTCATAAAAGAAGTTATTCATAAAACTAAATCAATAAAAAATAATTCAATTTTTAGTAAATATGGAGATGTTTTAATACCTGCTTCTGATACTACACCAACTGGTTTAGCAAGAGCATCAAGTGTTTTAGAAAAAGATGTTTTAATTGGTGGTGATGTTAATATTATTAGACCAAATAAAAGTATATTATTAGGTTCATTTCTTTCTCTTAATATAAATTATAATAAACAAAAATTAATCCCATTAATTAAAGGAACATCTGTTAAACATATACATAATTCAGATATTAAAAATATTTATCTAAAAATAAGTAAAGACATTAATGAACAAAAAGAAATATCCAAAATTTTTATAAATATCGATGATCAAATTTCAATGCAAAATTTAAAAATTAAAAAACTCGAAAATGTTAAAAAAGAATTATTGCAAAAAATGTTTGCAGATAAGGATGATTTAGTTCCTAAAATTAGGTTTGAAGGGTTTGTAAATAAGTGAGAAGAAACAGAATTAGAAAATATTGTTAACTATAGAAGTGGAAGTGCTCATGAAAATTTTATAGAAAAATACGGTCAATTTAAATTAATTAATTCTAAATTTATATCAACAGAAGGTCGAGAATTCAAAAAAACCTCGATTGCTTTTGAAAAATTATCAAAAAATACTATAACAATGGTTTTATCTGATGTTCCAAACGGAAAGGCATTAGCGAAAACTTA
>NZ_KK211409.1:4258-25069 GCF_000622205.1 Mycoplasma leonicaptivi ATCC 49890 | reverse complement strand
CAGTCTTTCTTAACCTTCTTTTTTCTACCAACTCCTTTATTTGCTTTTGGTGATTTACCTGTTTTGCTATCTAAATTCATATTTAAATTATACAAGTTAATTTTTTGTTTAAATCTATAAATTACGTGCTTAGTAAATTTAATGTTATTTTGATTACAAAAATTAGTTCAAAATAGTTGTTCACTAGCAAAATTATTATTTGCTTTGTAATACTCTTTGATTCAAAATTCTCATTGTTTGTGTGATAAATGTTTGCTCATTTTTATGGGCGAAGCCCGAGGGGTATACCCCTCCCCCTTCCTTTTGTTTTATAAAAGAAAACACAGAAATAACTGTGTCATTTCTGTGTCCCCCTTTATGAAGAGTTATTTTTATGATTATTATAATAATCTACAACGTTTTTTATATCAATTTGTATTATTTTTAAATCAGCACTTGACCTTAATTTTGTATTACCGGCAAATTTTGAAAGAGGGTGAGTTTTTACTTCTGAACCATCTAGTTTTTTATTACCCTCTGAGGCCTCTCAAACTTGTGTTATATCAACATATCAATCATTTAATGGGCTAAAAAACAACGATGTATCAGTTTTTGAATTATGATCTTTTGGTGCTGATAATGATGAATTAACCCCAGTTGTAGGAACGTGTCTATTTGTTGCGAAGTAATATTTAAAATCATTTGGATCATTAGGTTTAACTTTTGAAATCATTCAACCTGTTCCTTGATTAATACCAATAGATCTTGAAGTTACTTTTTTAAGAACCTCATCATTAAACAATGATTCATCAGTACCATTTTTATACCTTCAAGTTGAAACATCGATATTAAACTTATTTTGCAGAGTAACAGGGTATTTATTAACAGGAACAAAGTTGTTGTTCGCTTCGAATAAAAATCCATCAACTTTTAATTTATTTTCACTAATATTTTTATTTTGATAAGAAACCTTATTTTGTGAATTGTTATCTTCAACATACATTACAGATAAATAATTATAAGCACGTTCTATATAAGTTGAAATTTCTTGCGAAAGATTGTGTAAATATATTTGATCATTAATTACACCTTTTCTTGCTTTTAATTCAATAATAAGTTTATTTGAATCGTCTAATGAAACCTTTACTTTAATTCTTTGGTTCATAAGTTTTTGAAGTTTTTCTTTATCAAGTGAATTTATTGATAAATCATTTTTTTCAATTTTTGAATTATGACCTTTATATATTTCTTCTCAAAGTTTTACAAATTTTATTTCAAGGTTATCAATAGTTTTATTTGGTTGTTTTTTTAGGTAATCAAGAGAAAAACTTACAGCATAAGCGTTTTGATTAAAATATCAATAATCCATATTTGTGTTTTGTGGATTTGCAAAGAAATTAAAATTAATTATAGCTTCATTATCAGAATTTAAATTATTAAAATTATTTAAATCTTTTGTAATTTTATATGTATCATTTTGATTATGTTCATAAAACTTTTGATCAAAATCTTCAATAGCAACACCTCAGTTATAAGATTTATTATTAAAATTAAACTTAGTAACTTCTTCTTTTAAAGAAAAAATTGAATAATCATTATAGAGATCAAATAACTTTTGAGTTTGTTCTAAATAATGTTCATTTAATACCTTGTAATTATTAAAGTTAAAGTCTATATTTAAAGGATTTGAGGTAGTGTTATCTCCTTCTACTTGTTGTTTGAGTTGTTCTTTTGTAACATTATTTGTACCATTATTTTGTTTGTTAACATCAGAAACAAAGTTTGTATCAAAACCTGAGTTAAGAGTTAAACTTTCTGTTTCTAATTTTGGTTCCAAGGTTTGTAACCCGATTTTTTTTGTTGATGTTAAGTCAATATCTTTTATAGTTCTTAAATTGTGTTTATTAACAATTTCAACCTTATTTAATACCCAAATCATACCTTCTGTTAAATTACTAAATTCAAAATTTTTAAGTTCATTGAAATTTAAATAAATAAAACGATTATTTTCTGTTCTATCATTTCTAACAATGTAATCAAAACCATTACCTTTTGTTCCGTAGGTATCTTTTTCATAATCAATATCTTTTACTTGTATATCCCTCTGAGATTTATCTAAAAACGATATTTTTATGTATTTATCTCTTAGTTGTTCAACAACATCATCATTAACATTTAAATTTATTGATCCAACAAAAGTGTTTTTTGTTGCATCTTTTAATTCAAATTTAATATGAGAAATAGTTGCTTCAAGATTTTGATTACTCAATTTAAATGAACTTCTATCTTCCTCAGGGAAATATTCCACACCTGTATTAGTATTTAATACAGATGTAACTCAGTATTCATTAAAACTCTTATTTAATTTATTTTTGACATCATTTATAGTAATTGAACTACCAGAAATATTTGTTGCAAAAATGCTTAAATCAGAAGTATAAACATTTTCATCTGGCTTAATAGTAACAAGGAGTTTATCACTTGTATTAAATGAAACACCAGAAAAATTAACAGTTAAGTTATTACCACTTAATGACACAGAACTTATTTTTGCATTAGAATTATTTGAAGTACTTTGAGTATTATTTTGCGTAATTGTTCCATTAAAGTTAACTCTTACATTATTGTATGAAATATCTGAAATACTTGTACCTTCACTGTTATCTACCAAAATAACAAAATCTTCTGAGTTTCCACTATATTTAACACTATATGTTTTTGAATTATAAGTAAAGTTTAAATCTTTATTTTTAGCATTTGGTATTTTTGTTGAATGGAATAATAAATAAGTTTTGTTATTACTTACTAATTTAGAAATTTTGTCAATTTCTAAATTATTATCATTGTATAACCTTGAAACTTGTTCAGAGTATTTTGTAAAACTACCCATTGAACCATCGACAATTGTTGGCGTTTCGTTTCTTGTTGAATTTTTAGTTCTAAAGTTTTTATTTGAAAAAGAAGATAAATTGATTGTTTGACCTTCAATGTTTAAATTCAATAATTCATAACTTGTGTTTTCTTGTAAATTTGAAAGAATAAAGTCTGCTCTATTACCATTTGAAATATGTTTTTGTGCAAAATAAGAACGACCAGAAGCATCAGAATAATTTAATGTTATATTTTTGTTTGAAACATTTTCGTTAAAATTAATTGTAGCTTGTGCAGAATTTGTTGTTATATCTAATACACTAACACTTGATATATTTAGATTTCTTAATTCAGATTTAGTTGTAAAACTAAAATTTTGAGGTATGTTTAAAGAAACATTATTTAATTTAATACTTGAAATAGCATAATTAGTTTGTGGTGTTAAGTTAGTTAAGTTAACTTGTAAATAATTATTTCCTGCAACATAATTTGAAAATGTATATGTTTGACCATTAATAACTAATTCAAAATTAGTCTGCGTATTATCTTTAAGACTATTTTTTGAAAAATTAACATTAAAAGATGCTGTATTTGAAGTTGTATTATTTAGTGAAAATCCACTTATTTCAAAATCATCATTTTGAGTTGTAACAGGTTCACTTGGAGTGGTAAATGATTTATTATTAATATTATTAAGATTTAAATCATTTTGATTTAATTTAATATTTGTAATTGAATAATTAGTATTTGGTTGTAAACCATCAATTGTTAATTCAATATTTCCATTATTAAGTAAAAGATTATTGTAAGTTTTTTTTAATTGAATTGTTTAATGTTATCTCAAGATTATTATATTCATTGTTTGAGTCAGAAAAATTCAGTGTTGCATTAACTTGTTTATAAAGAAGATTAGAAAAATTAATTGCATTTAAAACAATTTCTTTTTTGTTTAAGTTTTGTGATGGTGTAGTATTGCCTGGTGTTTGAGGTGTTGTGTCTTTTGGTTTATCAGAACTTCCTGGATTTGGTATTGGAACTATTGAAGGATTATTTGGTTTTGCACTATCTTGATTTTGTTTTGTTGTAAAAGTAAGTTGATTTTTAAAGAAATCAAGATTAATTTGATTTGTATTATTATCTTCATCAATATAAAATATTTCTTGAATTTCATATTGGTTTCCAGGAATTAAATCATTTAACTCAAAAATAACTTCAGTTTCTTTTTTAATACCATTTAAAACATTTATACTATTTGAATTTTTGTATTTAATTTTAAAGTTATTAAAATCTGTTTTTCTTATTACTAATGTTACTTTTGCAGAGTTTTCAGTGATGTTAGAAACACTAAAAGAAGTTACTCTTACACGATTATTTGTTTTTGTACCACATGCAGCAGCAACAACAAAAGATGAAGCAAAAGATGTTACTAAAACACTTTTTAGTAACATAAACTTCTTTAAATTTTTATTCTTTTTCATAAAAAATCCTATCCTAATATATTTGCTTTAATTCATTTTTGCTAAATTAAAGATTAATGTGTTAATTATACAACTTTAAATTTTTTCTAAAAAGCACAAAAATTAAGGAGAAACTTTAATAATTTTAACCAAAATTTCGTCCTTAATTTTCATTTAATATTTTATTTATCTGGTACAAAAATTGAACTTTTATCTAAACCTAATTTACCATCATCTTTAATAATGTTTTTTAAATTACCATTGATTCAATCAAACTCAGTTATGTTAAATGATTGAGGAGTTATCAAAATCTTATTTTGATTAAAATCTTTAAATCTTTTTATAAAATCAAAATATCGACTTATATTTTCCTTATTAAAATAATTGAGATAGTCCATACCATATTCAATTTTTTTATAATCCATACCAGATACATAAAAAACTTCTTTACTTTTTGAATTATTATCTAAAAGTTCTGTTATATCAATATTTCAAACACTTTTATCATCTTCTTTATCAAGGTTATAATTCATAAAATTAGTATAGTTATCTAATTTTTCTTTATAAATAATATTAATATTATTAAAAACATATTCTTGATTATCATTTTTTCATTTATCAGATTTTACTTTAATAACAAAGTTTTCTTTATTTAATTTTTTATTTGATTTAAATTCTAGATACACCTTTTTAATATTTTTTATTTCTTTTATTTTAATATCGGATATTTCAAATTCATTATTTTTTACATCTAACAGTGATTTTGATTTTTTTAGAGTTTTATCTAAAAATGAATAAAGTTTTTTGAAATTAGCTTCAATAGGTTTATTTGTATTTTCTAACACGAATTGAGATCTTTTTTCAATATCAGTATCAAATGTTTCGTTTTTAAAATAGTAATTTAAAAATGAATAAAGAGAGTATTTTAATAATTTTGGTAAATTACCATAACCTAAAGTACTTTTGTTTAGAATTGAATCAATTTGTTGAACTATATTCAAGTCTTTATATTCTAAATTTGAACTAACATCAAAGTAATATGGAGTATTCATTAAGAACTTATGATTATAATTTTGATTTTCACTTTTATTATCTAAATAGAATTCTTTATCAACATTATAAATACAATAGTTTATAAACATTCTATAAAGTTTCTTATTTTTTTCATTATCTGAATAATCACCAAACGGCATTTTATCCAAAAAACTTTCTATTATGGTTTTTGTTTTAGAAGGAAATTTTCGTTTAAAAAAAGCATTTATTGTATTTTTTGTTAAAACATTACTTTTAAGATCAAATAATGAATGTTCTTTATATTTTTGATTAATATATTGTGATTCATTGTTTTGTTGATTTATAATTGGTTCATTACAAGAAACAGCAATAGATGTAGCTAAAATTGACAAAAAAATAAGTTTTATTTCTTTAAATTTAATCATTTTTATACTCCACATCTATATAACTTGCAAAATCCCAATTTTCTTCCATGTACTCAAAGTAAATTTTATTTAAAAAATCGATTTGTTTGTTTTTATTATTAATTAATTCATTTTCTCTTAAAAGTTTTCTGTATAAATCAAGTTCTTTTAAATATATTTTTGTTTCTAGTTTACCATTCAAAACTTCTTTATATTCACCGAAATAAGTTCTTTCGTGTTCAGAAGAATTTGAATCACTAATTTTTAAACGTTCTATTTCTGAATTTTTTTTATTTAATTTTAAAGATGAAAAGACTTTATATGATGATCTATTACTATTATTAAATTTAAATAGTTCATCTTTAATTTTTTTATTATTGTTTATTAAACTATATAAAATATTATAAAAATTTTTGTTTTCACTATTGTTTTTCTTTTCAGAAAATCAATCATAAAATGACATCTTTTTAGTTAATATAAAAGTAGAAGTTAAGTGTTTTGTGGGTTTATTTAAAATTAAGTCATTAAGTTTAATTATAGATATATCGTATTTATCTATATTTTTTATTATTTTTTTAAATTCGTCACTATTAATATAATTTTCTGATTTAATAATATCTTTCATTTTGAAAAATTTAGGTATTCCAAAACCTGTTTTATTTTTAGTTCTATTTTGTTTTCAATATTCATTATTGTTATTATTGTTTTCTTCAGGATTTTTTGTTGAATAATTTGAGGAAGCAGCTAATAGCAATTTTGTCTCACTAATTGTTAGGTTTTTTTCTATTTGATTTTGTAAAAGTGATATTAAACCAGTAATCATTGGTGCAGCCTTACTTGTACCATTAAAGTTTATTCAATATTTTATTTGTTCCTTTATTTTAGGATCAATATTTGGATTTTTATTTAAATAATCCATTACAATCTTATAACTTTTAAAAATATTTTTATAATCATTTTCATCAAAAATACCTTGACCGTAAGCTGAAACAAATGGTGAGTTATCGTTATCAATATCACCAAATGAGGAAAAAATTGTATGAACATTATTATAATCAACAGAACCAACAGTTATGATTCCTTCAAAATTTTTCATACTTTGAAATTTTTCTAAACCTTCTAAAGTAATTGGAATATTGTTTTTCAAATCTTTAAAAAAATTATCTGTTTCTTTTGCATTATCCAAAAAAAATAATAAATCATCAAAATGGGTTTTTACATTGTCTCCCGGTAAATACAAAATATCTCTAATTTTTTTAAATTCTTCTTTTAGTGTTTGGGGACTAAAACTATTTTTTTGCAATAAAGATAAAACTTTCTTGGATTTTTGAATTAAAACTTCTTTGTAATTATTAAAATTACCAGAAGACATAATTATTTTTATATTATTTTCTCTTGCTTTTTTATCTAATACTTCATATTTATAAAGAATTTTATTTTTTCATTTTTCATAAAATGATTTATTTGTGAAAAAATTATAATATAATCAAATATCTAGAAGGTCTTCAAATTTATCATAGTTTTCCACATCAGGTTCTATTTTTTTATTATTTATATTTTTGGAAGTATTATTTTTATATGTATCAATAAAATTGTTAAATCCTATACTTATATTGATTAATTTAGTATCATATTTTTTATTTTTGTTATCTTTAATAAAATCATCTAATATATTAGTAAAATTTTTTCCGTTAGCTGATAGCGAAGAATAAAAAATATTCGCATTTTTATTTATTCCACTATCTGTTCCGATTGTTGAAACAACTGAAAAAGGGTGATTATCATTTTCAATGTTATTTGGTAAGTTTCCTAATTTTACAATATTATTTTTACTGTTTTTAATAAATAATCTTTCAATATCTAAATTTCCTATATCTATAATACCAACATTATTATAATTTTCTTCTTTTTTATAACTAGTATTATTATATTTTAATCCTAATTTGCTATAGTATAATTCATTAATTTTAACTATTTCATCATATATTTCATCAGGGATTTCAACATAACCTTCATTTAAATTTAGTGCTATTGCACTAATAGGGATAATGCTTATTGTAGTTGTTAAAAATAACTTGAATATTCTTTTTATTTTCATATTTTCTCCTTATATAATAATTTTATATTAGTTATAACTCTGATACTAAAAGTATTCATATAATTTAATAATTTAATTTAATAAAAAACTTTTATAACTATATCATAGTTATAAAAAATACGGAATTAATATCATATAAAGCCAAAAAATATTTTTTATTTTTATTAAAATCATTTTAGATTAAAAAAAATACTATATATAATTCAAATATTTTCATAAACAAAAACACCCAAATCTTTTGTTTTAAAATAATAAATTATGTATTGTGTTAAGTTTATAAAATAAATACTGTAAATATAATATTCTAAGTTTTTTAAATAAGTTAGTTATAAAAAACATCAATTAAAACATTAATAATGCAAGTTTGAACTTGTTATTACGATTTTTTGATAGTAACCTGCATCGTCACTTTTAAAATAACAATAACAAAAAAATAATTATTTTTTTTATATTTTAATCAAACTGTGTTATAATTAACTCGCTTTAATAAAAAAGAACTTAAATATATATTTTAGAAATAAATTAAATAAAAATTTATTTAATATGCTATAATATTTGAGTATTTGCCGATTTAGCTCAGCGGTAGAGCAGCTGGCTGTTAACCAGTTGGTCATTGGTTCAATCCCAATAATCGGCGCCATTTGGTCTGTTGGTGAAGCGGTTAACACACATGGTTTTCATCCATGCATGCACGGGTTCGATCCCCGTACAGACTGCCATTTATGGAAGATTAGCTCAGCTGGGAGAGCGTCGCCCTTACAAGGCGAATGTCATGGGTTCGAGTCCCTTATCTTCCACCATTATTAAAGCCGGCTTAGCTCAGTTGGTAGAGCAACTGACTTGTAATCAGTAGGTCGTAGGTTCGAGTCCTATAGCCGGCACCACTTATTGTGTGTGCTTTTTTATTGCTTGCACAAATTAATTTCAAGGCGCGGATGGTGAAATTGGCAGACACGCTAGATTTAGGCTCTAGTGCTTTACAGCATGAGGGTTCAAGTCCCTCTTCGCGCACCATTTTATTTATTTTTTTTAAAATTTTCAAAACATTTATTTTTTCAATTTATTTATATTAACATAACCTCCTAGTAGTTAGTTAATATCATTTCATTTTATTCTTTATGTGTAAATAACACAACAATTTATATCACAATAATTTCAATATTCTATATGGATATATAATCATTATTATTTGTATTTTACTTTCTTTTTTTATTTTGTAAATACACATATCTTATAGAATAATCAATAATTTTAATAATATTTAAAGCGCATATATTTTTAGTATATGTGCTTTTCAATACTTTTTTTATAAAAAATCCGTTTTCTAAAAACGGATTTTTATTATTATTTTAACTTGTTTTTAATCTCATCAACTTTGTTTAATCTTTCTCAAGGGAAATCATATTCTGTTCTTCCGAAATGCCCAAAGTAAGATGTTTTTGCAAAAATAGGCTTTTTAAGTTCTAGTGCTTCGATAATACTTTTAGGTGTTAAATCAAAAACTTCTTGAACAATATTTTCTATTTTTTCGTTCTCTATTTTGTTTGTATTAAAGGTTTCTACCATTATTGAAACAGGTTTAGCAACACCTATTGAATAAGCGATTTGGATTTCTATTTTATCAGCAACACCCGCAGCAACAAGGTTTTTTGCTACTCAACGAGCAGCATAAGCGGCACTTCTGTCAACTTTTGTTGCATCCTTACCTGAAAAGGCACCACCACCGTGCCTTGCTCAACCACCATAAGTATCAACAATTATTTTACGACCAGTTAAACCTGTATCACCAATTGGACCACCGATAAAGAATTTACCAGTTGGATTTACTAAAATTCTTTTTGGTTGATCTAAATTAAACTCTTTTAATGTTTCAATAATAATGTGATTTTTAATAAATTCTTTAAATTCAGTTTCAATATACTTATCTGAGTGTTGAATTGACATTAATACAGTATCTACTGTCACATTTTTTGGATCAGTATAGTCTAATGTAACTTGAGATTTCATATCTGCTTTTGCTCAAGGAAACTTACCTAAACTTCTTAGTTTTTCAGCTTTTTTAACAAGTTCATGTGCAATTGTTATAGGTAAAGGCATAAAATTAGTTGTTTCATTTGTCGCATAACCAAACATTAAACCTTGATCACCTGCACCGATTTCTTGTCCAAGTTCAACTCCTTGATTAATATCAGGACTTTGATGTCTTATATCTGTATGAAAATTAGTTTGATTTGTATAATAACCTAATTCTTTTAAAATATTTTTTGCTATTTCAATAACATCAATATCTGCACTTGATTTTACTTCACCAGCAATAAAAATATTATGTCCACTTGCCATTGTTTCAATGGCAACCTTAGAATCTGGATCAAGTGCTAAATAAGAATCTAAAATTGTGTCAGAAATTTGATCACATAACTTATCTGGGTGACCTTTTCCTACTGATTCACTTGTAAATAATTTTTTCATAAATTTTACCTCTTTTTCTTTAATATATATTTGAGGCATAAAGAAGATTAAATTAACATGTTAGATAATAAATATCCCTAACTATCCACCTTACTTTTTTAGCAGGTTGGCAATGGTCGATGCTGTCAAGCTACCATTTTCTTTATGCTCATTTGATTTGGAACCTAATTATAACAAATTTTTATTTTTATTAATATATAATTATTTTATATGAAAGTAAAAAATGATCAATTTTATACTAATAAAGATGTTGCGAAATTTTGTTATTCATTAATTGAAAATATTCAGCAGTATTCTGCAATTATTGAACCATCAGCAGGTGAAGGGAGTTTTAGTGATTTAGACAATAAAATAACCGCTTACGATATTGAACCAAAAAAGATGAATATAATAAAGCAAGACTTTTTAGAATTAGATTTTAATCCTAAGTGAGGACAAAAAATTCTTTTTTTTAGGAAATCCTCCTTTTGGTTCAAGGTCTTCATTAGCAAAAAAATTTATTAAAAAAGCAATTGAACTAAGAGCATCAACTATTGCATTTATTTTACCAAACACTTTTTCTAAGTATATTAATCAAAACTTTAGTTTATTCCCTAAAGAATGAAAATTAATAAAAGAGCAAATGTTATCAAATAACTCATTTTATATTTATGATCAAAATAATTTAGTTAATTATCATGTTCCTTGTTCATTTTACATTTGAACAAAAGAAAAAACAATTCAAAAAGATTTAAGAAAAACAAAGCCAAAACAACCAAAAGAATTTATTTTTTTAAAAAGAAATTCAATTGATGCAGATTTTGTTTTAAATGGTAATTCAGGAAAAATAAAGGATCTTAGCCAAATAACAAATCCAAAATCAGAACATTATATTAAGGTCAATTCTAATTTTGATAAAAAAGAAATTATAGATATTTTGAAAAAAATTAAGTTTTCAAAATATTCATCTGTAAATGGTGGAAATTATTGAATAAATCAGTCAGACATTTGTGAAGCGTGAGAAGAATATAAAAATGAAGAAACCAATTAAAGAAATTATTAAGCAAAAAATTTTAAATAAAGAATATTTATTTAATAAGTATAAACACATAGCTAATCTTTATGATATAGAACCAAATAAAGACATAATTTTGTTAACATCAATATTAACAGCACAAAGAAAATCAATAATTCAACAAAATTTAGTTCAAAGAACTTTTACAATGAATAAAATAGCTTCTAATATAGAAAGAGGAGACTTGGTTGGTAATAATGGTGAATATATTGAAGTTAAAATATCAACACCTTCTGCTTATGGTAATAAATTAAATGTTGTTCAAATCAGAGCGCACCAAAATATTGACTTTTACTACTGTATCTTTATTGATGATATCAATTATAAAAATAATTTTTTCTTTGTTTTAACAAAAGAACAAATACAAAAAGAAATTATATTAATTGGTACATTAGCACACGGTGTTAAAAATTCTAAAAATGTACTTTACAAAAAAAGAATTTAGATTCACAATAGACCTAGATAACGTTAAAAATGAACACACAAAAAGATGATTAAAAGAATATAGAAGTTTAGAAAAAGAGAAAATATTTTTTGATGAATTTAATCAAAAAATATAAAATTAAATTGATTTATATAAATTTTTTTAAAAAAGAAAGGGATTGATATGGGAGAAAAAAAAGAAAAAATTATAGAAGAATTTATTTTTGAATTTGTAAAAAAAGAGAATTTTATAAATACAAAAAATGAAGAAAATTTAAAAATATTATTTCAACAACAAATTAACGATCTTGCACGTAAATTAGAAATTACTGATAAATATTTGGATTTTCAAAATGAAACACCTCTTAATGAAGGAAGAACAGATTTTCAATATGGAAATACTATTATTGAATACAAAAAATATAATAAATTATCTATTGAAAAAGAACTTAAAAAAGCAAGAGAACAAATTCATAAATACTTACAAAGTGAAAAATATAAAAATACAGTAATGTATGGTTTTATCTTTGATGGTGTAACACTCGAATACTATGAAAAAAATTTGAATAACATTGTAAAAAAAGTAGGGGATTCTGAATTAGATGTAAATAATACAAGAAATTTAATTGATAAACTTTTATATACTGGAAAATCAATACTATCTCCAATAAATATTGAAAGTGACTTTGCGGTCCTAGAATTAGGAGGTACAAAAGTAAAACATAGTTCTTCATTAGAATTAGTTAGAGAAATTTATACACTTTTAACATTGAAAAATAATAAAAAAACAGATTTACTTTATCTTGAATGAGAAAAATTATTTAAACTTTCTGAAAAAGATAAAGGAAAAAGCTTAGATATTGAAAAAAGAATTAAAATATTTTCAGAATTAATAGGACTCGAAATAAAAAAAGAAGATGAATATAAAGTTTTATTTTCTCTTCATACTTCTCTAAATATAATAATAAAATTGTTATTGGTTAAAGCAACAAATTATATGGGTGAATTCTTTTTAAACATTGAGAAGATTTCAAAATATTACAGTGATAATGATTTTAATATAATTAAAAATTTTATGCAAAAAATAGAAAGTGGTGATTACTTTAAACAAGTTAACATAATAAATTTTGTTGATGGTGATTTTTTCTCATGATATCTTGCTGAAAATTGAAATACTAAATTTCTAAAAACAATTCAAAAAATAATGATGATTGTTGATAGTTATGATTTTAACAAAACAGAAATTAAAGATACGATGCTTGGAGATCTTTTTAAAGGTTTATATGAAAATTTTATTCCAAAGGCAGTTAGACATTCTTTTGGAGAATATCATACACCAAGTTATCTTGTTAAATTTGTACTCAACTCATTAAATTTAAATAAAGAGGATTTTTTAAATAAAACATTTATTGATCCTTGTTGTGGTAGCGGGACTTTTATATTAGAAATATATAATAAAAAATTAAAATCATCAAATAAAAAATTAGAATTCTCTGAATTCTTAAATGGTGTAGTAGGTGTAGATATAAATCCAATTTCAACATTAATTACTAAAGCAAATATATTTATAAATTCAATTAACAAAGTAAAATTTGACATAACTAAAAAATATGAAATACCAATTTACAATTGTGATAGTCTATATATACCACAAAAAAAAGTAATTAATGGTGTAGATTGTTATTATTATTCACTATATACAAGTTCTCTACAAATAGAAAACAAAAATAATATTGAATTAATATTACCTGTTGATCTAGTAGAAAGAGAAGATTTTTTTTACATTCTCGAAAGACTTGAAGAACATATAATTGATTTGAAATTAAAATCAATTATATCTGAGTTAGAATCATTTTCACCATCAATTAAAAAAATAAAAAAAGAGATTCATGATATATTTTCTCAATTAATAGAATTAGAAAAGAAAAAACTTAACTCAATATGATTAAAAATTTTCTCTAATTATTTTAGATTAGCTAATTATAAGAGTTTTGATTATATAATTGGGAATCCTGCATGAGTTCGTTGAGGTGATCTACCAGAACTTTATAGAGAAAATCTTAAAAATAATATAGAAATTAAAAATATTTTTAGTTCTGATAAAAACCATGGAGGAATTGATTTAAATTTTTGCGCTCTTCTTACAAATAAATCCTGTGAAAGATGATTTACTTCAGAATCAAAACTTGCATATTTAATGCCTAAAAGTATAATTTATAATAAATCATTTGAAGGTTTTAGAAAATTAATCATAAATGATAATGAACAATTATTTTTTAATAAAATATATGATTTTTCTTCATGTGGGGAAATTTTTCAAGGAACAGGAAATCTAGAATTTTCATTATTTATTGTTTCAAAAAAAAATAATAATAAATTTATACCTTTTTATATAATGAATAAGAATAATAATAATTTTTCTGTTAAGAAAGAAAAAAAAATATTTTCTTTAAAAAATATTATTCCTGAAAACAATTTTTTAGAATTAGAATCTGAAAAAGAAATTGATAATTTAATAAAATATATAGGAAAAAATGATTATAGATTTAGAAAAGGCGTTGAAGCAAAATATCCAATGAGATTATTTTTTATTAAAAAAGTAGATTCAAAAAATTCTTTATTTCATCCGATAATTAAAAATAGAAAATTATATAAAATAGACTTTTCTAGAGTGTTAGAACTTGAAAATAAATATGTTTTCCCTTTTGTAACAAGTCCTGATTTAAAAAATAAATGAGAAAATTTGTATGTGATAGGTTTATACAATAATTCTAAAAATGTTTTAGATATTAATGAAATCATAAACGAGGCACCCAAAACATATAAATGAATCATGAGTAATCAAAAAATATTAAAAAAAGGTTCTGATTATAATAATAGAATTCAAAATAAACCATTTTGAGGCTTATTGAGGGTTGGTGATTATTCTTTTAAAGATTTATTTGTATGTATAAGAGATAATTCTAGTTTAAGTCCTAAAATTATTAAACCTTTTCTAACACATTGAGGAGAAGTAAAAAGACCATTTTTTGATGGTCATATAAGTTATATTTCATACTCAAAAGATATAAATAATAGTTTAACAGAACAAGAAGCACAATATATTTTTGATATATTAAATAACGAAAATGTAAAAAAAATAGTATTAAACTCTCAATCTAATAGAAGTATTTCAAGCAATTTACCAGTAAAAATACCTTTTTTTAATTTACATGATAAATTAAAATAATTCAAATCTTATGTGAATATAATAACTTAAATAAATAGAAATACTCTTCAATTAAAAATTCACGATGCAAGTTTTGAACTTACTCGTGACTTTTAATTGACGTTTTAAAATTTATTCATTATAAATATAAATAATGTACAATAAATATATGAGAACAGTTAAAGAATTTACAAATTTTAAAAAATATTATAGTGAAATGTCTGAAAATTTAAGACCATTTATAAAAGAAAAAATAGAAGAAAGTATATCAAAACAAGAAATACAAGATTATAATTTTTCGAGAAAAATGTTTATTACTTTTTTTTCTTTATCTTTTGTTCCTTTGGTTTTACTTTTTCTAACATTTCTAATTATTAGCAAAAATCCAACAGGTGCAATAGTATATTTTGTTATTATGCTTTTATTAGGAATTGGTTTAGGTATTACAACATATGTTTTTTATAGAAAATATTCAAAAATTAGAGAAAATTTTAGAACAAGGCTTTCAGCATTTTTACAAGAAAATGGTACTGGAATATATGATCAATGTTTTAAATGACTAGATAATGAAATAGAATACTTGGGTAATATTAAAGATACAAGTGGTCATTCATATAGTCCTTCTATGAAAGAAATAAGAACATTTAGATCTGCAAAAGTTCCTTATGATGCTTACTGATATGAAAATTGTTATAGCGGTTTATTAAAATTAAGAAAAAAACATTTAATTTTATTTTCTGTTGATACTTTTAGAAACGAAAGAAAAGATTCAAAAGGAAATATTACATATAATTATTTTACTTCTGGATTAATCAAAATTCAAGTTAATAACGAAATAACAACACAATTTCCGTTCGAATTACTTAATACCGGTAAAAGATTTTTTAAAAAAGTTAAACTTGAAAATAATGAATTTGTTAAAACGTTTAAACCCGGAACTGATAACGAACTTGCTATAAGACAAATGTACACTCCACTTTCAATGGAACTTTCATTAGAATTATTAAAAACAGTAAATACCAAAATTTCTAATTTTGGAATTTGTAGCAACGGATCTTCAATTTTTATTTCTTTCCCTATTGATCCAGGGTTTATGAGATTTGATGTTCCTGTATTTAAGTCAATAGAAAAAGCGACAAAAGAATTATTTAATGATATTCTTTATGATACATTTAGTTTTTACTATTTAATTGCATTCATGTTAATACCAACATATATTGAATAAAAAAGCACCCCGAAATAAGGGACGCTTTTTATTAAAAATCAAAAGAATTTTCTGATGTTTCTTCTTCATCTGTTGCTTTGTTTTCTTGCTTTTCATTTTCGGGTAAACTGCGTGTGTATCTACATTTAGGAAAACCGCTGCAAGCAATAAATTGTACACCTTTTTTACTGTTTCTTATTAATAATTGTGAACTACATTCAGGACAGTTTTCATCAAGGTGTTTTAACTCATAAGTATATGTTTCAACTGTTTCAGAAGTATTGTTATATAAGTCTTCAAATCTTGTTCAAAAAGCCTGCATAACTTCGTTTTTTTGTGCTTGTGCTTCTGCGATTAAATCCAATCTTTCTTCTACACTTGAAGTATAAGTTTCATTGATAATTTGAGGGAATGGTTTAATTAATGATTCTAAAACTTTATAACCAAATTCATTAGGTACAATTTGCTTACCTTCCATTGTTACATAATTTCTTTCTTTTAAAATTTTTACAGTAGTGGCAAACGTTGAAGGTCTTCCTACTTTTATTTCATCAAGTTTTTCAATTAAAGTACCGTCATTGTATCTTGGAACAGGTTTTGTTTCAAGTTCTTCAAAATTAAAGTTTTCAACATTTACTACTTGATTAATCTCATAACCTGGATCATTAAATTCTGCTTCTTTACCTGTAACAACATAATAACCATCAAAAATAATTCTTGAAAATGATTGTTTAAAAATGTAGTCTCCATTTACAAAATCATAAGCTTTACTTTCTCTTATAGGTTGCTTTATAACTGCTTGAAGAGTTGTTTCATATATTAATTTATAAACTTTATATTGTTCTTCAGTTAATGGGAACTTAGTTTTTGCAATTTCTGGATGAAGATAAATGTCAGTAGGTCTAATTGCTTCATGGGCATCTTGATCACCACTAAATCCTTTAATTTCATCAGAAATATATTCTTGACCTCATTTTTTAAGAACAAAATCTTTTGCTTCTTTGATAAATGTTTCTGATAAACGAGTACTATCTGTTCTCGGATAACTTATTAATCCACCTTCACCAAAACCTTCATAAAGCTTTTGGATAATTACTTGTGTTTTTGAAGCACTATAAGGACTTCTTTTATATAGTGTTGATTGTTTAAAAGGTGTTATAGCAGCGACTTTTCTTTGTGAAACTTTAATATCTTTTACAGTTAATTCTTTTTTAGCTTTATCAAAATATTCTTTTATTTTTTCGATTTCATTAGTAAAAATTCAATCTTTTTTATCTGATTCATTTTTTGCATTGTAGTAATATGCTAAAAGTTCATTGTTATGTATTTTAGCGTTTAATTTAAAGTATTTTTCAGGTATAAATTCTCTAATTTCATTCTCTCTATCAATAACTAATTTTAAAGCTACTGATTGAACTCTTCCAGCACTTAAAGATCCAGGAGCATTTTTGATTTTATTTTTTAAAAACTTTGATAATTTAAAACCTATTACTCTATCAATCATTCTTCTAGTTTTTTGTGCTTGAACTAGTGAAAGATTTAACATTGTTGGGTTTTTAATTGCATTTAAAATTGCTTCTTTTGTAATTTCGTTATATTTAATTCTTGCATATTTTTCAATTTTAAAATATTCAACTAAATTATTTCCGATTGCTTCTCCTTCACGATCGGGGTCAGTAGCAATATAAACAATATCTGCATTTTTAACAGCTGCTTTAATACTTTTAACTAATGCAGACTTACCTCTGGATAATTTCATTTTTGGTTCCCAAAGTTCAAAGTCAATACCAAGACCATCTTTTCCCTCTGTTGTCATATCTAGAAAATGACCAACAGAAGCAATAACCTCAAAATCACTTCCTAAATACTTTTTAATTGTTTCAACCTTGTTAGGTGACTCAACGATAACTAAATTTTTCATATCAATAATATACATAATTATTTTCAAAAACAAAAAGAGCAAAAAATAATCTTTATATATAATATATAAAAAATTTTTATTTCAACTTTTTTTAAATTGTTTTGAATAAAAATTGAAAAAAAGTTGAATTTCTATCATATATAGACAAATAAGTTTATATATATAATTTTTTGTTTTTATTAATTTTAATATAATAAATAAGAGTATTATATACTACCTTGGCTAACATAGCCCAGAAAGACCAAAAGGAGAAACATGACAAAATACGAAATTATTATGATTGTTGATCCAAAAGCAGATATAAGTTTAGGATTTAACTTACTTAAAGAAGTTTTTGGTGAAGGTGTTAAAAAAGCTGAAAAATTAGAAAACAATCAATTAGCATACGAAATTAATAAATCAAAACACGGACAATACATTTTAGCAAATGTTGAAACAGATGGTAAAAACATTGCTGAATTTACACGTCGTTCAAATATTTCAAAAGAAATTTGAAGACAACTTGTAATTAATCTTCATACAGAAAAATTTTCAAAAGAAAAAAAATCAAAGAAAAACTTTTCTAAACCAAAAAGACCATATGTAAAAAGACCATTTAATAATGATTCACAAGAATCAAATAATTCAGAACACACTGCAAGACGTCCAAGACAAGCAAAACCAGTTACTGAATAATTTTAAAGGAGTTATATGTTAAATAAAGTATCATTAATTGGAAGAATAGCAAATGATGTAAAAATTGATTATACTTCTCAAAATATTCCATATGCAAGAATTACAGTTGCAGTTAATAGAGACACTTATGGTAATTCACAAGCAAATAAAATTGCAGATTTTATTCCAGTAACTGCTTGAAGACACCAAGCAGATGCAATGCAAAGATTTGCTCCCAAAGGTACATTAATTTATGTGGAAGGCGAATTGCATGTTAATCAATACACAAACAAAGAAAATCAATTTGTTAGAGCAATTGATGTTCAACTTGAGCGTTTTAGAGTTTTAGAATCTAAACAAGCAATAGAAAATAAAAGAATGTCTCATTCTGGTTCTGCATCATTTACACCAAGATCATATGATACAAATAATACATTTAACAATAATTCATTTAATAAACCTTTTGAAAAACCTGAAAATCAAAATGTAGAACATGATTTTAGTTCTGTTCTTAATTTAGATGAAAATGAAAAAGAAGATGATTTTTCAATCGGTCAAGCACTAGATTTAGATTTATCTGATGATGCACTTACAGACATCTTTGAAGAAGATAAATAATTAAGGAGAATAATGTCATACAATAAACGTAAAAAAGCTTTTGCAGGAAGAAAAAAAGTTTGTCAATTCTGTGAAGAAAAAATTCAATACATAGACTACAAAAATACTGAATTATTAAATAAATACATTTCTGGAAATGGTCAAATTAAAGGTAAAGCACTTACAGGTACATGTGCTAAACACCAAAGAAGAGTTTCTCTTGCTATCAAGAGAGCAAGATTTATTGCTTTATTACCATACACAGTTGTTCGTGCTCGTTTAATGAATAATAAATAATTATAATAGTGAAAAAAGTGCATTTTGCACTTTTTCTTTTTAGTTTTTAATCAAAATAATATAATTAAATTAATTATGTTTAAGGAGCATTATGAGTAAGGGTTTAAAGCCAGAGATTAGATTTGAAGGATATTTTAATGATTGAAAAAAAGATGTTTTAGAAAATTTAGTTGAATTTAAAGACAACATAAGAATCCCTGTAAAAGAAAATGTAAGATTTAGAGGTCAATATATTTATTATGGTGCAAATGGACCACAAGGTAAAATTAATGGTTTTACTCACACTGGCGAAAATATTTTATTAACCGAAGATGGTGCAAATGATTTGGATAATTATCCAGTAATATTTGAAAATAAACCAATTTGAGTTAATAATCATGCACATGTTATTTCTTCAAAATATAAATGACTAGATAATTATTTTTTACATCTTTCTTTAAAAAATGTTAATTATAAAGAATATGTGCTTGGTAGCACAAGGTATAAACTTACATTAGGTTATTTAAAAACCATACCAGTAAATTATTTAGATAATTATGAAGAAGAGAAAAAAATTTCAATATTATTTAAAAATATTGATAATGAAATTTCAACTCAAAATTTAAAAATTCAAAAACTTGAAAATGTTAAAAAAGAATTATTGCAAAAAATGTTTGCTGATAAGGATAATTTAGTTCCAAAAATTAGGTTTAAAGAGTTTGAAAATAAGTGAGAAGAAACAGAATTAGAAAATATTGTTAACTATAGAAGTGGAAGTGCTCATGAAAATTTTATAGATAAATACGGTCAATTTAAATTAATTAATTCTAAATTTATATCGACAGAAGGTCGAGAATTTAAAAAAACCTCGATTGCTTTTGAAAAATTATCAAAAAATACTATAACAATGGTTTTATCTGATGTTCCAAACGGAAAGGCATTAGCGAAAACTTATTTGGTAGAAAATGATAATATGTACACACTAAATCAACGAATTGTAGGTTTAACTTTAAAAAATGACTTCAACCCTATATTTTTAAACGATTTTTTAAACAGAAATTTATTTTTATTACATTTTGATGATGGTGTCAATCAAACAAATTTAAGTATAAACCAAATTAAAATTACACCAGTTTATTTTCCTAGTGTTCCAGAACAACAAAAAATTGCAAAACTCTTTTC
>NZ_KK211409.1:0-4053 GCF_000622205.1 Mycoplasma leonicaptivi ATCC 49890 | reverse complement strand
GTCAATCAAACAAATTTAAGTATAAACCAAATTAAAATTACACCAGTTTATTTTCCTAGTGTTCCAGAACAACAAAAAATTGCAAAACTCTTTTCTACTCTTGATAACGTCATTAAACTAAACAAGCAAAAACTTGAAAAATTACAAAATATTAAAACAACATTATTACAAAAAATGTTTGTATAAATTATTCGCATAATAATATAGTAAAATAATAAAATAAGGAGAATTATGTTAGATATTAAATTCATTCAAAATAATAAAGAAAAAGTAAGAAAAGGACTTGAATCAAGAGGTTTTGATTTAAGTATATTTGATGAATTACTAAATATTCTTGAAATCCGTGGTGCAAAAATGAGTGAAGCTCAAAGCAAAAAAGCACAATTAAATACACTTTCAAAAGATTTTGGTATATATAAAAATGATAAAGAAAAAATTAACCAATTAAAAGATTTAATAGCAAAAACTAAACAAGAAGAAACTCAATTATCAAATGAAGCTGAAGAGTTAAATAATAAAATGAATACTCTACTTGCTCAAATTCCTAATTTACCACTTGATCTTGTACCAGTTGGTCAAGATGAATCTGAAAACGTTATTTTAGAAACAAAGGATCATCTTGGTAGGGGTTTAGTAACTAATGTGCTAAGCCATTATGAAGTTGCTGAAAAACTTAATATTATTGATATAGAAAGAGCGGTTAAACTTTCAGGTTCAAGATATGTTATTTATAAAAATGATGGAGCAAAACTTGTTAGAGCATTAATTAATTTTATGTTAGATGTACATACATCTAATGGATATACTGAGTTTAATACTCCAGTAATAGTTAATGATAATATTTTGTTTGGTACAGGACAATTACCTAAATTTAAAGAAGACTTATATAAACTTGAAAATTCTAATCAATATTTAATCCCTACAGCAGAAGTTACTTTAACAAATATTCATAATAATGAAATAGTAGATTTATCAAAACCATTTAAAGCAACAGCATATACTGAATGCTTTAGATCAGAAGCTGGATCGTCTGGTAAAGATACCAAGGGTATTTTGAGACAGCATCAATTTAAAAAGATTGAACTTGTAAAAGTCACAAATTCAGAATCTGCTTATTCTGAATTTAAATTAATGTTAGAAGATGCAAAAAGCATTTTAGAAAAACTTGAAATCCCTTATAGAGTATTACAATTATGTACTGGTGATATGGGGTTTTCATCAAGACAAACAATTGACTTAGAATTATGACTTCCATCTGAAAATAGATTTAGAGAAGTTTCTAGTGTAAGCTATATGGGTGATTTCCAAGCAAGAAGAGCTATGATTCGTTTTAGAAATGAAAACAATCAAACAGAATATGCACATACAATGAACGGGTCAGCATTAGCTGTTGACAGAGTAATTGCTTGTATTTTAGAACAATATCAAAATCCGGATGGAAGCATATCAGTTCCAAAAGCATTAATTCCATATATGGGTAAAGAGGTAATTAAATAATGAATAAAGTTTTTGCATTTGATTTAGACGGAACACTTTTAAGAAGTGATAACACAATTCATCCATATACTTATGAGGTATTATCAAAATTAAAACAAAAAGGCCACAGATTAATTGTGGCAACAGGACGTGGTTTACAAAAGGTTTTACCTTTATTAAAAGATAAAACACTTGATTTATTTGAATATATTGTTTGTTCAAATGGTGGTTTAGCATACGATGTGCAAAATCAAAAAATCTTATACCAAAACACTGTTAGTGCAGATATTTTGCCAATTATGTTAGAAATACATGAAAAATATGATTCTATTCTTGCAGTAGATACAGAAAGTTTTAATGGAACTGTTTTACCTAACAACAAAATTCCAGAATGAATTAATACAAAAAACTTAATGGATTTAAATATTTTAAATTTATATACTAAACAAGAATTAATTGATATTACATACAAAAACAAAAACTCAATCACACAAATCGCTTTAAGAAACAACAACGATATAGCACAAGAAATTACAAATGAAGTTAAAGAAAAAGTTAAAGATTTTAACTGTGAAGTGTATTTAACAAATGGTGTTTATACTGATGTTAATCCATTAAATTCTTCTAAATTTAATGGATTAAAATATATTTTAGAATTACTTCAAAAAACTGAAAAAGATTTAATTGCTTTTGGTGATAGTGGAAACGATATTGATATGCTTGTAAACGCTTCTTGTGGTTATGCTATGGGCAATGCTACTGAGGATGCTAAAAAACAAGCAAATCACGTTATTAAAGATCATAATACCGACACTATTGGTAAAACTCTAGAACAATTTATTTAAAGAAGATTTTATGAAAGACCGTTTTAACAGAATTTTAGGAATATCATATTTAACCAGTTTTGCTATTTTACTTTTATTCTTTATAACATTTTTTCCTATGTATAATACCGGATTGTTTTTTGATAATACAAACACTTTAAAACCAACCGGAAGTTCAAGACCAATCTGAGCACATTTTTTAATGCATCATATAAGTAATGTTTTAATAAATATTTTTATTATTTTATTTAGTTTTGGATATTTATTCTTTGTGTCTAAAAATGATTTTATGACTTCAATCTTTCCTTTTTTTAGAAAAAATAAACTAAAAATTAAGGATAACAAATTTTCTTTTAAGAAGAAAATAATCTTGTCAATTATTAGTTTAATATTGTTAGGTTTCCATATATTTAATTTTGTTATTTCAATAATTTCTTATGAAAGAGAAGTATATTGATATATTTTTATATTAGTTATATTTATCCTTACAACTATTAATTTCATTATATTTTATGTTAATTTGATTTTTGTTAAGTATTGTAAAATAATTGCTCATTAAAACAAAAAAAGTTAAACTTTTAATACTATTTTTAGGTATTAAAAGTTTTTTTATTCAAAAATTAAGCACATAGATGTTGTAATAATAAAAATACAATAAAAAAGTTTTTAGTATAATTTAAATATGTTACAAATAGTTACAACTTTAAGTTGGATATCAGCAGTTATTGTTATGACGCTTGGTATTCCACAATTAATCAAATTACTAACAACAAAAAACACAGGAAAGGTTAATTTTATTTCATTTTGAATATTCCATACTGGAATTTTATTATGACTTATTTGGTCTTCATTGGGATCACCTTTATTATTAAGTACATTTGTGGCTAACACAGTTTGTTTGGTTATCCATTCTATAATGTTATTCTTTTTATATTACTATAAAAAAGAATATAGTCAAACTAAAAAAATGATTGGTTATATGGGGATAGGAGCAATGTTAGCTGTTGGTGCAACATTCTTTGTTTTACACTGAATTTTAGGTGAAGTTTATACAAAAGATGCACAAACAACAATGGGATTAATTTTCCCTGCATTTACAACACTTGCTTTCTTGCCTCAATTAATTTTTTCTATAAGAAAAAATGCTTGAAAAGGTTTATCAATCTGAATGTTTGTTTTATATGAACTTAATAATATAGTATGAATTTTATTCTGAATTTTCTCAATTATATACAATATAAGTATAAAAGGGTCAATTGGACCTTTTGTAGGTGGATTGATTTGACAATTAATTTCATTTACTTTATTTGGTATTCAATTCTACTTTACATTAAGATATTCAATGAACGAAAAGAGAAAAAAAGCAAAATAATATTGCAATTTATAATTGCAATATTATTTTTAAAATCTTTTTTGTGTATTAATTTTAAACTTTCAGTAATTTATTATACTAACGCACTTTTACTTTTTAAAAGTGCGTTTTTTACCAAAAATTTATAAAAAAAATATTTTTTTATTTTGTTTTTTAAAATAATTTAGTATAATACTTATACTAATAAAAAAAGGACATTTTATGATAGAAAAATTTAAAAAAGTTTTAATACCAACTGGCGCAAAAATAAGTAAAAGAAAAAACGCTTGATATGTTCAAGTTGTCACAAAAAGAGAGTACATAAAAGAAAAAAAGTATTATAAAGAAACAAAAGTTGCAGTAGGAAGAGTTCTAAAAACTAGCGATGATGAAAAATATATG